>NC_010001.1:753000-1056000 GCF_000018685.1 Lachnoclostridium phytofermentans ISDg
CAAAATTTGCGAAGGCGGATGAAATGACGTCAAATCGCCCGGAAGCCATAAAGGCCTGGAGCGAAATTAAGGAATGGTGTCAAGCAGCAACGGTAAAAAGAACACTTCAATATGCAAGATTCGGTTTTCTTGGCGGTTATTATAGCGGTATGCTTGATATGTATAGTGATTTTACTATGCTTCAAGCACAGACCGGAATTCATATTGAGATATTAGAGATGTGTGATATGGATGCATATCTTCAGAAGGTAACAGAGGAGGAAGTAAAAGAAAAGTTAGGGCAGATAGAAAACTTTTTCGAAATTTCTGGGGATTCTCCTTCTGACCCAATTGCAAAGCGACCAACGGTGGAACAACTTGCTTGGTCAGCAAAAGTAGCATCCGCACAGGAAAAGATGGTACTTGATCGCAACCTTGACTGTATCTCCTATTATTATCACGGACGGGATAATTATTATGAAAGCATTCAGAGCGGATTTATCGTTGGTCATTCACTACTTACTGCACAAGGAATCGCATGTGCAGGGGAAGGAGATATTAAGACAGCTCTCGCCATGAAGATTTCCGATATATTAGATAAGGGCGGAAGTTACTGTGAGATTGTAGCGGCTGATTTTAATCGTGATACAATGATACTTGGGCATGATGGACCGTTCCATTTTGCAATATCCAAAGGAAAGCCAATCTTACGTGGAATGGGTGTTTACCATGGAAAACGTGGAACAGGAGTCTCTGTAGAGGCAAAGGTTCAGCCTGGACCAGTAACAACACTAGGAGTAACGCAGACTAATGATGGGAAATTGAAATTTAACATCAGTGAAGGGGAAGCGATTGAAGCTCCGATACTTCTAAATGGAAACACTTCAACACATATACGATTTGCTGATAAGCCAGCAGAATATATGGACAAATGGTTTGAAGAAGCACCAACACACCATCTGGCATTATCTGTTGGACATAACAAGAATTTGTTTATTAAGACAGCTCAGTTGCTGAATATACCTTATGGTGTTTTTTAAATAAACAAAAAATAAATTTTTACGGAGCTCGCTTTTTTGCATCAAAGGTATGAAAGCTATCAATGGATTTTTCATTGGTAGCTTTTATAGCGTATATTAATATATATTTTTATGAGGCAGTACATTACAATTTGAGATTGCTAACTAGGGTAATATTGAATGTATGGGCTGGTAGAAGATTAGCATCCATTTATTGAATAGAAAATTTTGAATCGGGTTATAGTTGGTTTTATTATTTTACATAAAAGGTTGATGTGGAAACAAATAAATTTTAGTATTGCTATAATTTTGCAAAAATTATTGAAGAATGGAAAATATTAGGATATAATTAGGATATAATTAGACGGATTAGAGGTTTAAATGATATATAAACCTAAATTATTCATCTTTAATAAATTAAAATAGATATTTTATAAAATTTTCGCTTCAATACGGATTAATTAACGTATCTGACCGTTTACGTTTCTAAAAAAGAATTGAATACCACCAGGAATTTTTTTTTATCAGATTATGTTCATCATATTTGAAATTTGAGATGATCAAGATAAAATGAATAATTACAATTATCAGATACTACCAATTTGTTTAGTTGTATCAAAGGAGTACATTATGGCTGCCATAGAATATGGGATTAATGGTTATGGTATAAAAATATACCCATGGAATGCATATAGTGGACGAACATACATATGTCCATATTGTTTAGAAGAAATACATTTTATAGCAAAATCTCATAAACGAGTAGAACATTTTAAGCATAAAATAATCAAAAATAGAACGCCTGTACAGATGATGTGCCCTGGCTATAGAGGAACCCCAGAGCCTAAGAAAATTGATGGGGATGTTGATAAAGCTTATATCACCAATGGTGGAATTTCTTTATACATATGTGAAAGTTTGTCTGGAAAATATGAAATTCGGGCTATATT
This sequence comes from Lachnoclostridium phytofermentans ISDg, assembly GCF_000018685.1. Lineage (NCBI taxonomy): Bacteria > Bacillati > Bacillota > Clostridia > Lachnospirales > Lachnospiraceae > Lachnoclostridium > Lachnoclostridium phytofermentans. Next base: position 754,949 of record NC_010001.1, read on the forward strand.
TCCATTACTTAGTCATAAAACTATAGATTTACTTCAAAGATGGGGTGCCAAAGTTTCAATACAAGAGAATGGAACGAGCGAGATGCATTCAGCTTGCAATCTGAAGTCATATAAGGTAAAAAGTAATGCAGAATGGATTAATATACAATGTAGTAATATGAAATATCGAATTGATGAAATAGAAGAGAAATGGAAATGGGGAATCAGAGGTATTAATCCTGCAGTAGATATTTTTCATTCGAACTATCAAGGTGGATATAGGGTAGCATTATATTCAAACATCATTGTTGGTAAGGAATATTTGATTATTAGTAAATTAAGCAATACACCCTGCATCAAGGGAATGTCGTTTGATTATAGCGGAAGTTTAGCATTTAATAGTCAATATTCGAAATATGAATATTATATATATTCAATGGTTGTAAAGGAAGCCAATAGTGCAACAATTTCATATATACAAAAACGGGGTTACCAATTAATTGAACAGAGCGATGAAATCATTCCAATGTGGCCACCAGCTATAATTGAAGGTAAGCAAATAACTTATAGAAAATGTGATCAAATTTCATATTTATATCATAAAAAAAAATTGGAACAAGAATTATTTTATGTTGGAAATAATGGATTATGCCCAATACCAGAGCGAAATCTAATCTTCCAAATACCAACAGATAATAAAACAATATTATTATCTGAATATTCTTTCCATAAATACTCAAATGAGATTCGAGTGATACTTACAAATAGCCAAGAGAGCTATGTTATCGATAATTATTATGCTCCAAGAATTGGTTTTGAAGGTAAGAATTCGTCTTTTCAAACTATCACACAGATTGATGATTCATTACTATACGACTGTGAAATTAAATTATTGTCAGATTATGAAGTTAAGGCATATTTATTGAATCATAGTTATGTGGAATTATCATCTAGGAAACACATAGGCCGTATAAAACATAATCAAGAACTTGTTGTAGACGCAGGAGTATTTGGTGTTTATACGTTCGATTATAGCATGCGAAGTATAGAAGATAAAATTGATTTGATGTCTGAACTCAATGTATTAAGGCTATGCAACGGTCCTATGATGCCAGTAGATGGATCATTATTACAATTATTAGAGTTTCTAAAGCCAATTTCTAGTGATTTGTATCAAATTATTTATACATGGATACAAAATGGAAAGATGCCAGTCAATGTGGTTCAATATGTTGAGATGATAAAGGAGAAACAAAAGTATGCGGAATACAAATACAGATCTGATAGATGAATTAACAGATGATGATATAAAAATTTTGATTAAAAGTGACGATCTAGGGAATTTATTGGAGCCTATAAAGCGTAATACGAAACATTATGCTAAGTATAAAGCTATGCTTGGGAATATGGATAAAAAGTCTATTTTAGTTGAGAAGTTTTTGCCCAAGGTAGTATTTGAACTATATAAAAAAAAGGATTTTAATTATTACAAGTATTTAAATGATCTTGCATGCAAAAAGAAATATGTGTTTAAAAGCATGATTGAAGAAGTGTTTGGTAATAACTTTAAAATTACTGAAGTTGAGAAGTTTACATTAAACGATTATTCTATAGTATTTAAGCACATTCTTAAAGATAAAAATTCGAAGTTGGACTTTGATTTACTATATCTTCAAATGAAATTATTTAATATAACAATTGCAGATAATTTGAAAAATGCAATTGAAATGGAATGGAACAGACTCAGTATCTTACAAGAAACAAAAAAAGAAGTAGCAGTTACATTAGCAATGGAGTTTGAGCAAAAGCAAGAAGAAGTACTAGAACAATTTAAGCGAGAAAAAGATGTATTAAAAAATCGAATAAATATATTAACAACACAATGTAAAGAACTTCAGGAAGAACTTCATAAAAAAGAAAACATTATTATATCATTGAACAAACAAAATGATCTAGATCAAACAAAAATTTCATTATTAGAAGATAATATTCAAATAAAAGAGAATGAAAAAGGCTTACTAAATAAAAAGATATTAGATAAACAAGAAAAGTTGGAACAACTTGAGCAAGTATTGAAGAAAAAGACAGAAGATTTTTATAATGACATCAACAAATTATGGAAACAAGAAAATGAACAATTAGTTAGAGATGGGAAGAATCTTGAGAATGAAATAAGTATTTATAGAACGCAAATCGAGCAACTTGATAGTGAGATTAAAACACGCGAAGAAAAAATCATAGAATGGGATAAATATGTAAATACATATGTAGAACATTTAGAACAAAAATTATTAGAAAAAAAGCTAGAGTCAATCTTATTTCATCAATCAATGATAAATGATAAAGATAAGTTGAGTGAAAAGTATATACCAGATGTTTATGATGAAGTATTTGTTATCGAAGGAAGTATAGACAAAGAGCTCGAACCATGTAAAGACTATTATGATTATGTTCAAATTGTTGAAACGAATTTATCAAATGCTGGTGAAAAGATGGGCATAGGTTTAGTTTCTGATATTTTTAATGCAGCCATCAATACTGGTTTGAGCCCGCTGATATGTGGGTTTAATGCCAGAAGAATAGCATTGGCATTAACAGCAGCTAGATATGGAGAAAAATCAGAAATTATTGCAATTCCTGTAGGGTTTAATAAGACTAAAGCTTTGCTTGAGCAAATTGAGCAGGCACAAACCCACAGTGTAATTATTGAAGATGCATTCGGTACATTAAATGAGAAAATGTTGTTACCAATACTTCGTTGTAGTATTGATAAAGTTTTAATTTTTACTGCTGAAAATAATGTATGTTTACAGTATGTACCGAGATATTTCTATAATTACATGCAATTAATTTCCATAGACAGACAAGAAAATATAAATATAAATATAAATGTTGATATATATGCAAAAGCAAATCATTTATTCAAAAGTATACAGTACACTGGTATAGAAAACGGTCATAAGTTAGCCAGATATATATTTGGTGATATTTCTTTGGATAATGCTTATGTGATGAGACGAGGCAATTTATTTACAGAGTTAGAACAAGCATATATGGAAAATTCCGAAGAAGATGTACTTAAAAAATATTTTATTGCTGAAGCTAAGTGGTTATTAAGCGAAGAAGAAAAAGAAAGAATCAACAATATAATTGATAACAATACAGAACGATTCTCAAATAAATTAGTAGAGTTATTAAGAAGGTAGAGGGATGAAAAATCAATTACTACGGCAAATAGAGAGGGATTTAAAATTAAAGCGGTTTATTAATGAAGCAGAGTGTGATTATAATCAGAGGATTATTTACTCTGTAGGGGCAGCGTGGGTGCAAACATTATTGTTTGGCAGTTCTTATAAAGATATACAGAGAAAAGATGAGTACCAAAGTGTGGATATTATGTATGTTCAAAGTTATTTAGCTAAAGTACTGGAGGCATATTTACAGTGCTTTGATATTAATTTGGACTGGTTAGATGAAGATTATGAGTTTGATATTGTTAAGAAAGCCCGTATTTTATCAAGTGAAATCATTCAAGCAACCTTATATAATGAAAACCTGGCAGAGATACAATCAAGACGTCTTGTTCCACTAGTACCACGATATATAAAATATGGTGAAGGATTATATTTATTCAAAGGTGATAGAGATGCAGAAAGGAATCTTTGTGCGGTTGGTGCATCTTTATGGAAAGTAGATGAAGTAATTAAATATGAAATAGAATATCGTCCGATCAATGAAAATGCTTTTGAATATTACCGCAGTATTGTTACTAAATTTCCATGGAGACAGAAAAAAATCACAGGAGAGTATCTGATGTTTCATTTAGGAAACAAAACAGCATTATTAAATAGTTGGAAACCTGTTGATATTGAAAAACTTCCACCCGGAATACATCTATTAAAGCTTGCGAGTGAGTATAATGGGGGATATTTATTAGTAAAAAAAGATGAAGATGTTTACTCAATTGTTGATTTAGATCCTTGGTATATTGAGAATGGTGAAATATACCGTATAATGTATGCATTAAATGCTTGGTATAAATCACCCACTGTATTTAAATATGATCATAAAGGAGAGTATATTATATTAAAATCACACAAACCTTTACCTAAGTCAGAAAAAAAAATGTTAATGGCAGCATCATGGCCGTATAGAACCTACAAAGATCAGTATTACAGAATTGTGCCTGAATTTTTATGGGAAATCATAACAAAAAGGTTAAATGAGCTTGGTATAATATTAATTAAGCAAGGGGAAAGTACATGAGAGAGATAGGAATAAGAAAAACACATGATCGGTTAACAAACAAATTAGTTGATTATATTAAGGCACAGTATTTTGCTGAGAATGATTTGCTTACCGATGCAGCAGATGAGCTTCTATTTAATGAAGATACAATATTTCAGGAGCCATTTATTGAAGTTACCAAGAACTATAAAATGTCACAAGATGGTTTTAATTCTTCAAGATTAGATTTGGAACGAAAGAATATTCTAAATCAATTAACTAATGCTGAATTAGGTGTTTTTGTAACACCATTCAATCACCAGATAAAAGCAATAGAGCAATATTATTCTTCTCATGATGTTATGGTAACTACGGGAACAGGTTCAGGTAAAACAGAATGTTTCTTATGGCCAATTTTAACAGATTTAATATATGAAGCAAGAACGAATGAAGCTTCCTGGGAACAAGAAGGGATAAGAGCATTAGTGCTATATCCAATGAATGCATTAGTCTCTGACCAGCTAGGAAGAATGAGAAATATTATCGGTAGAAAAAAAGATGATGCATATCATAAAATACTTTGCAATGGTAAGTATAAGCGGAGAGCCAGATTCGGGATGTATACAGGAAGAACACCGTATGCAGGAAATGATAATGCGGATAAAAATAAAGATCTTGGTAAGGTAATAGAAAAGAATTATCTAAAGTCAGAAGTATATGAAGAGTTATTAAAAGTTGGCCGAATTCCTTCAAAAGATTTAACGAAGTTTGCTGAACATTTATCAAGGGGAGTTCAAGTTACGGGAAAATTGGATTCAGAATTGTATACACGTGGAGAAATGCAAAAAATCTGTCCGGATATTCTTATTACAAATTATTCCATGTTAGAATATATGTTAATGCGTCCGATTGAAGAGGAATTATGGAGTAAAACAATTAAATGGCTAAATGCATCTGAGGATAACAAATTGTTACTTGTCATTGATGAAGCACATATGTATCGAGGAGCCTCGGGTGGTGAGGTAGCTTTACTGATACGAAGATTAATGAATAAATTAAATATTTCATCTAATAAAATGAAGTGTATTCTTACAAGTGCTAGCGTTCCATATGATAAAAATGATGAATTGCAAAAGTTTGCTTGCGGTCTTACGGGAAGAGTATATCAAGAAAATCAATTTTCTATTGTAAGAGAAGAAATAAAAGCAATTAAAAATGCAAAGCGTGGAACATATGAACAAGCGCAGAGTTATGCGGGATTATCATTAGAAAGTCTTCAGTCAGAAGTTGCATTACGAAAAGGTGAATATGAAAAAATAAGTAGAATGAATCAATGGAGTAAAATCCCAAAAGATGAAATAGAAATATCACGCTGGTTATATGACAATCTATCTTGTGATTCTTTGATGAAGCAAATTATTACGATTTGTGAAAAGGGAGCAAAGCCATTATCAAAAATAGCAAAAGAGGTTTTCGAAGATAATGTGCCAAAACAACTTGCTGAACAAGCACTTGAAAGGTTACTGCAATTAGGTATTACAGCAAAATCCAGTACAAATAAGGTGTTACTGGGATCTAAGGTTCATATGATGTTCAAAGGATTACAGGGAATATATGTTTGTACCAACCCTAATTGCAAAAAACTGCATTCTGGTATGGGGATTTACCTTGGATATATTTCTAGTAAATATACAGAGACTTGTCCAGAATGTAATGGAAGAATGTATGAATTAATGATGGATCGTCGATGTGGTACCTTATATATAAGAGCATTTGATGATCAGAATATTGAAAATTATGATGGTCTTGAATTCCTTTGGTCTAGAAATAACCAGATTATGAAAGAGCCTAAAGAAATTCATCTATGGATTATGCCAGAGGGTAGAATTGATTTTTTTAAACTAGGAAAGAAGACAGGAAAAGCAAAAAAGAATTCAACGGTTGGATATCTTGATTCAAAGACTGGCCTTCTATTTAGAGATGAATCACATGCAGGGGACGAAGGATATTTAAAAGTATTGATTTCAAGTACCTTTAATGAGGATGTATTAGCATTTACATTCAACACTTGCCCGAATTGTGGTAGAGATCATAATAAAATAACTCCATTTTTAACAAGAGGTAATGAACCCTTTGCCAATATAGTAAAAGAACAATTTGAGGTTCAACCAGATATAAAGTCAGAGTTAAAAAATGGAGGAAAGAAAGTATTGCTTTTTTCTGATAGTAGACAAAGAGCAGCTACTTTAGCACGTGATATGACAATTGCTTCAGATGGTGATTCAGGCAGACAAGCAATCTTTATGGCACAAAAACTTTTAGATGATAGCTCCGGAGAAAGTACAATCGACTTGTTATATTATGCTTTTCTAAAAGTCGTGTATGATAATAAGCTTAGCTTCTTTTATGGAAAAGAAAAGGAGATGTTCAAGAGGCAGCTAAAGAAATATGAAGAACTTTATTCATCTCGAACTATTCGGAAATTCGATAGACTCAAGTCTAATATAGGAAATCCACCAGATATGTTTTATCAGTTACTATTAAAGAATATTAGTGATAGTTATAGATCATTGAATAACTTAGGTTTAGCACAGGTAGTATTAGCTGATCAAGGGGACGCGGGAGAGGAAATTGAATACCAAATTCTTGAGAAAGTTGAAAATTTAACAGGTATCTCAGGTACAGATGTATACAGCATCTATAATACTTGGATTCAATATTTAATTGTTAATAAAATTGCCATTTTCCCTGAAATAGGCGATGATGTAAGAGATAGTATTTTAGCATATGAGCGAGGGAGATTTGGTATTGATGAAATTGCAAAATTCCCAGAATTTCTAAATGATATTATCAAAGAAAAATATGATGAATCAGTAATTCAAGCTTTAATTGATAGGTTTGATGATATAACACAAATATTACAGTCGCCAGGAAGAAACCATAATCGTAGATATCTATTTGGAACAAGATTAATCCTTAAAGCGGCAGAAAATTCAGAATGGATTAAATGCGATCGCTGTGCAGGAATATCTACTTATACTTTGTGGGGGCATTGCATATATTGCGGTAGTACAGAGTATGTACGCAAGGTAGATGATGAACATTTTAAAAGATATCTATTATGGAGAAAGCCTGTAATAGATGCTCTTAATAGGGAGAGAATTCATAATATCATTACGGAAGAGCATACGGCACAATTATCTTATAAAGATAACAAGAAAGATGTATGGGGTACTACAGAAAAGTATGAATTAGCATTTCGAAATATTACACTCAATGAGGATGAAGAACCAATTGATGTGCTAAGTTGCACAACAACAATGGAAGTGGGAATTGATATTGGTTCACTTACAAGTGTAGGTTTAAGGAATGTTCCTCCAATGCGAGAAAATTATCAGCAGAGAGCAGGACGTGCAGGACGTGCAGGTGCAGCTGTATCATCTATTGTAACATATACAGAAAATGGACCTCACGATTCATGGTATTTTAAACATCCAGAGCAGATTATATCAGGTATACCAAGAACTCCATGGATTGATGATAAGAATACAAAATTAATTAGACGGCATATTAATTTAATATTTTTGCAGGAATTTTTCTATACAATACGAAGCGGTTTAGATGTGATTAGAACATTGGATTTCTTTAGTTATGAGGATAAATATAATTATATTGAATTCCTAAGATGGTTAAAAGAAAGAATACCAATGTCATATGAGAGACAAAGAGTATTAATTCCAACGGGAGATTTTAATTGGAAAGGGTATTATAAAGAGATTAGTAAGACACTAGAAAACATCGCAGATAAAGTTGATGAGGCACCTTTTATATTTGAACAAACTTCCAGATCTGATGAGAATGAATCAGATTCAGTACGATTAATTGATGTCCTATTTTCTGAAGGTGTACTTCCAAATTATAGCTTTCCACGTAATATCGTACATTTCTGGATAGAGGACTTATATGGTAATGTTAAAGAGAGTCCAGAACGAAGTGTGGATATAGCCCTAAGTGAATATGCTCCAGGAAGATCTCTTGTAGTAAACAAACAAACATACATTTCAGGTGGTATATATGATCATTATACCAAGTATCATAGAGAATATAAGTACAAAGCAGCTGAGCCATGGCTAGAGTTAGATGAATATAAAAAGGTAGTATCATGTTGTACTAATCCGTTATGTGGATGGTTTGGCGTAAATGAAACTTATGATGAGTGTCCACTGTGTAAGAATACGTTAGAGAAGCATACAATGATTAAACCTTGGGGGTTTACAGCAAGAGAAGGAAAGTCAATTCCTGAAACACACGAGAGTCAGGAATTGTCATATGTGAGCGTACCTTCATATTCATCAATGCCATCAGGTATTGTAATGAGTAAAGTAGGTTCAGCTGGTTATGCAGAAATAGAGAATAGAGAAAATCAAAAATTAGTTATTGTAAATCGCGGCCCAGAGGACAAAGGATTTGAGATGTGTTCAATATGTGGAGCAATTGAACCTAGTATTGGACAACCTTCTGACAGGAATAATAGGAAAAGACCATATAGAAACCTATATATCAAAGATGATACCATGAGATGCCATCATAATTATTCAAATATTTTCTTAGGATATGAGTTTAATACAGATATGATGGTTCTTGTAATTAAACTCGATAGTAACAAAGTTGATCTAAGTACAGGATTTAATATTTGGTTGATTCCAGCATTGACTACCTTTGCAGAAGCACTAGTATTAGCAGCGAGCAGAGAGCTTGATGTAGAATTTAGTGATGTTAAAAGTGGTTATCGTATTAGGATGGTAGGTAGTGATATTTATGCAGATATTTATCTATACGATGGATTGAGCTCAGGTGCTGGATATGCAGTCAAGGTATCAGAGGTAATTGAATCTGTATTAAATAGAATGAAAGAGATATTTGAAGGATGCAATTGTTCAGCTTCGTGTCCTAACTGTCTTGAGCATTATTGGAATCAGCGAAATAAGGGAAAGTTAGATCGGTTCCTAGGAAAAGATTTTTTAGAGTTTATTACTAGTGGTAAATTGAGAACAGAAGTAACATCACAAGAAAAAAAATATTATATAGATCAAATAAACCATATAGCACAACTACAAGGCTACGGGATTATTTTCTTCAATCGAAACGGAAAATATATTATCAATAGCAGACAGGGAGAAAAAGAAGTGATTATTTATCCTTCAATGTGTAATAGTGAAATATTTGAAGGTACAGATAAACTTTTCTTATCGGATCGATTATGCAGATATGCTATGCCAGAAATATGGAATAAAGTTAGAAATGAGGTGTGGTAAATAATTAAGAAAATACATTGATCTGATAAAGTTAGGGAAGTTTTCAGGTAGGAGCCTTTTATTATTCAAGCCATGTTAGCACATAATAGGCTCTTTACAAAGTTAGTTGATTTGATAAAAATATTCGCTTAATACTTCAAGAATAGCAGGTGATCCCTACGAGATATGTACAGGATATTGCGAGAGAATGGTACATGTTCCATCTCAAAGTATTCTTCAAACATTACTTTGACGCCTCCTTGTTGTAGAAATCAAATGAGATGGCTGACATTGCCGATTCTGTTGAGTTTCACGACGCCCCTTCTAGATCATCTACAAATCGAGAGGAACTCTGGTTCTTGTGTGGATAAAGGTTCTGGCAGCTTCGAAGGCTTCTGCAACAACGGTCACATTAAAAAAAGAGCCATACCTTAAATATATTCAAAAGTACCAAAATAGATATTGACATAATAAGGAAAAAATGGTACTATTTAGTTAAACGTTAAACTATACAATATACACAATATCATCCGGGAAATATTTTCGGTTTTACGTCAAACTAAATAACACAAGGAGGTATTTACAATGAGAAAATTAAGAAAATCTATTGCAACAATTTTAGCAGCACTTGCTGTTATGTCCTTGTTTTCCGTGAATGCATTTGCAGCTTCGGACCTAATGAAGGATGGAAAAATGGTAAGTGGCGGATTTGTGAATGCAGGAGAAGAAGCAGAAGGATGCGTAAAGGGACCTGGTAACTGGACACAGCTTAACATGGGCGATTACGAAGTAAATGCGAAGTACTTACATATAGTGATGAAAGCGACAGGAGCCACAGCTGCTGCACAAATCGTAGTTTCAGATACTGCAACCTTTAATTTAAATGATCTTGGTATCACTTTAACAGAAGAATACCAGGATGTAGTTCTTCCAGTAGATGAGAATGGTGTTGCGGTAATTTCTTGGGTTAACTTTATGGGGCTTGACGGTGGAAGTAGTGTATATTACGTTAAAGATGCATTTTTATCTGATGACCAAGCTTCAAGTTTAGGAACTACAGTAGCTGAAACGCCTACAGCTGCAGAAACAACAAGCAATACAGCTTTACCAAAGACTGGAGAGAATATGATGCCAGTTGCTATACTACTTGGTATCGTGGCATGTGCTGGTGTAGTATTTGTAGTTACAAAAAAGAGAGAAAGAGCATAGATTTTATAATAAGTAAGGGTTCAATGATTAATTAAAAATCACAGTGCACCTCAAGTGTTAGAAAAAATTCTAGCATATGAGGTGCATTTTTTTACAAGCAAGGTGACATTTATTTCAAAAGTATGGTAGAATAAGGTATATTGTGACTTGGAAGAAGAGGTGAGATGATGGCGAAGATTAAAGAAGTTGCAAAAGCTTGCGGTGTCTCCATTGCTACAGTTTCTAACATAATGAACGGAAAAGGAAGGGTAAGTGAGGAGACAAAAATTAAAATACTGGAAGTCGCGAGAGATATGAATTATGTCCCCAATATGATGGCAAAAAATTTGAAGCAGCGAAGATCTAAAGTGATAGGAATAATTACAGAAGATCTAACAGTGTTCAATTGTGCAGATATTATTGATGGTATTCATGAGTTATTAGATGAAAGAGGGTACTCATTTATCTTAGGTAATTTAAGATTATATAAAAAATATAATAATGAATTTTATCATAATGAAAATTATAACAACCAGATTCAAGAAGAGTTTCGTATTATGGAGAGCGCTCAAGTTGCTGGTATAATATATGTATGCGCACATTGTAGAGAAATAAAGTTCATACCCAAATTGGAGAATATACCAATCGTACTTGCATATGGATTCTCAAGAGATCCCAATATACCGTCCTTTATTTTTGATGATGAACAAGCTGCTTATGATGCAACAAATGAATTAATTCATAATGGTCACAAAAAAATTGGGTTAATTACTGGAGAAAAATTCAGCTTACATACTATTGAGAGAGCAAAAGGCTATCAAAGGGCATTATATGAAGCGGGTATTCTATATAATCCTAATCTTAGCTATGAAGGCGATTGGACTAGAGAAAAGGGATATGAGGCAGCGAAAAGTTTACTGGAAGTCGGTACAACTGCTATTTTTTCAATGAATGATGAGATGGCAGCAGGTGTATATGATTATATAAGTACAGTAGGCCTTAAGGCCGGACAAGATGTCGCGCTGATAGGATTTGATAATAGAGAGCTATGTACTGCATTTACTCCAGCGCTTACCACAGTTTCAATACCATTAAGTGAGATTGGCCATCGATCTGCTGATGCTATGATACATATGTTAGAAAATGATATAGCAGAGTGCGAGCAGATTAACTATGTAACATGTAAACTAATGCGTAGGGATTCCATCTATGAGGTGAAAGAAGTCTAGAGGGCCGAGACGAATGTTTATTTGAATTTTCCAATAGTCATCTAAAACGGTGTAAACTTTTTAATAAAAAGTAAATAGTACGAAAAACGGTAAAATAGTAAAAAGAACGAAAAACGGTAAAAAGTAAAAAGAACGAAATACGGTGAAAAGTAAAAAGAACGAAAAACGGTAAAATAGTAAATAGTATATAAAACGGTATAATAGTAAATAGTATTTAAAATGGTAAAATAATAAATAGTATGTAAAGCAGTAAACAGGTATAAATGAAATACTTTATAGTGAAATGCGATTTTTTCACTAAGAATTGTTTCATGTATACCTGCTTTTTTTGTATAGGAATAATTATTTTGGTTAAGCAATAGAAGATAAAAAAGTCTAAATAATTACTATGTATAGATAAAACGTTACATCATGTAATAAAACTGGTTATAAGAACAAGAAAATAGAGAATAGCAATAAATTATATTGATTAATTCTATTTAAGTTACAAATATTTTAAAAACACAATGGAAAATTATTGCAAAATCTACAAATAAATGGTAATATATAGAAAACAAAATGAAACGTTTAATCAACTTAAAAATGTAAGGAGAAATGTTCTTTTGATAAGCATAATGAGGTTAAAGGGAGAGGTGCATGAGATGAATAAATTAGGGAGCATTCCATTAAAAGACATTTGTATCCAAGATGAATTTTGGAATCGGTATGTTGAGCTTGTGAGAAAGATAATTATTCCATATCAATGGGATATCTTAAATGATAATTTAGAAGGCGTTGAAACGAGTCATAGCATTATGAATTTCAAAATTGCCGCTGGAAGAGAACAAGGGGAGTTCTATGGTGCAGTCTTTCAGGATACCGATTTAGCAAAGTGGATTGAGGCAGTTGCCTATTCACTTGCAACAGACCCAGATTCAAAATTGGAGGAATTGGTAGATGATGTAGTGGAACTTATTGAGGAAGCGCAATGTTTAGATGGCTACATTAATACTTACTTTACTATAAAGGAACCGGATCTTCGCTTTACAAATTTAAAAGAAGGTCATGAATTGTATTGTGCTGGGCATTTAATGGAGGCAGCTGTTGCTTATTATAAGGCAACTGGAAAGGAAAGATTTATACATATTGTAGAGAGATTTGCGGATTTAATTTGTGATGAATTTTCACCAGAAAAAAATGGTGCAGGGTATCCAGGACATCAGGAGGTAGAGATTGGATTAATCAAATTATATGAAGTCACAGGGAAGAAGAAGTACATTGAGCAAGCAAGATTATTTTTAGAAAGAAGAGGAACTTCCCCAAACTATTTTCTTGAGGAAGAAAAAAACCCAAAGTTTAAGCCTATATTTCCTGAGTTTATGCATTATGATACCGCCTATTCTCAATCCCACAAACCAATCCGTGAACAAACGACAGCAGAAGGTCATGCGGTACGGGCGGTATATATGTATTCTGCAATGGCTGACATTGCAGCAGCCTATAATGACAAAGAACTGTTAAGTGTTTGTGAAACCCTATGGAAGAATATTGTAGGAAAGCGTATGTATCTAACGGGTGGCATTGGTAGTTCCGGAATATTAGAACGTTTCACAGCAAATTATGATTTACCGAATAATTCTAACTATTCAGAAACATGCGCTTCGATTGGCCTTGCATTATTCGGAAGAAGAATGGCGCAGATAACACACAATGCATCTTATATGGATGTAGTTGAAAGAGCACTTTATAATACCGTGCTTGCGGGAATAGCAATGGATGGAAAAAGCTTTTTTTATGTAAACCCGTTAGAAGTTTGGCCTGGCAATTGCATTAAGAGAACTTCTAAAGAACATGTAAAACCGATACGTCAGCCATGGTTTGGTGTTGCTTGTTGCCCACCAAATGTAGCGAGAACATTGGCTTCACTTGGTGAGTATATCTACTTTTACGATGAGAACTCGATATGGGTTAACTTATTTATTTCAAATCAGACTACTGTAAAATTGCAAAACAGGGAAGCTACACTGCGGTTGGCAACAAGGTTTCCGTATGATGGCAAAGTTCATATGGAGGTGGATGGAGAGGAAGGGTTTTGTGGAAAACTTTATATACGAATTCCTGAATATGCTAAGGAGTATTGTGTATTTGTAAATGGTTTAGAATTGACCCAAAAAGAAATAACGAACGGTTATCTTGAAATAGAGATAACTTCTTCAAAGAAAACGATTGATATGGAGTTTACGTTGAAGCCACGGATGATTAGAGCGAATCCGCTAGTGAAAGAAGATATTGGGAAAGTGGCAATCATGAAGGGACCGCTAGTTTATTGTATGGAAGAGGTGGATAACGAATCAAACCTTCCAGCGTATTATATAGATTCAGATACTGAATTAGAAGAGTTTTATGATGATACGCTACTAAAGGGAACGATGGTGATTCAATGTGATGGAAAGAAAATGATACAAGAGGAATGGGAGAATGAAACTTTATATTCGGAACATCCCGTGAAATTTGCAGAGAAAAAAATTAAGTTTATACCATATCCATATTGGGCAAATCGAAAAACAGGAGAGATGATTGTTTGGATAAAAGAATTTGTATAAGAATTCCAAGAGGTTGTTTATGCGCAACGTTAGTTGCTGTATAATAAAAATATGAAAAGGAGAGGGAATTATGAAAGTAACTAAGAAGATTCTTGCCGTAATGCTCACAACTATTTTGGCAGTTAGCTTAGTAGCTTGTGGAAAGGATGCAAAAGACACGGGTAATGGCAAATCCTCAAAGGACGGAAAAGTTAAGATTACATATTCTATGTGGGGGAGTGCAGATGAGGGAGCTGTAACGCAGAAACTAGCAGATAAGTTTAATGCCTCACAGGATCGAATCGAGGTCGATGTTCTCGCAATCCCATGGGAAAACTACATGACAAAGTTAAATACTATGGCAACTGCAAAAGAATTACCAGATACCGGTATTATGTCGGAAGCAGGGGTTCTTCAATGGGCAGAACAGGGAATGCTTGCTGATATTAGTACGATGTATGGAAAAAACGATAGCAAGCCGCTAGATAGCCTTGCTTTCCGCTATCAAGGAAAAACCGTTGCTTACTCTGCAGCAAACGAAGTTCTTTTGCTTTATTATAACAAAGACATGTTTGATAAAGCAGGTGCCACTTATCCTCCAGCGTCTGTTGATAATGCTTGGACCTGGGAAGAATTTGTTAGCACTGCAAAGAAACTTACCTTAGATAAAAATGGAAAGCATCCTGATGAAAAGGGATTTGATGAGCAAAATATAGTTCAATACGGCTGTCTAGTAGAGAACTTAGCATGGCAACTTGAGCTATGGCCAATGAGCAATGGAGCTGGATACTATTCAAGCGATGGATCAGAAGTAACAATTGATAATCAAGCTAGTATTGAAGCTATCCAAAAAGTTGCGGATTTGTACTTAGTAGACCATGTTGCACCTCTCTCGACAGGAGCAACAGATGATAGTATACAGCGTTCCATTATTTCCGGTACTTGTGCTATGGGAACAGGAGGTGCTTGGAATGTGGGAACCTGTCTTGCATCAGCACGTGAAGAGGGATTAAATTATGGTGTTGCAGTATTACCTTACATGAAAGAAAAGCTAACCTTATGTACCGGTGGACCAAATGTCGTATTTTCGCAGACAAAACATCCAGAAGAAGCAATGGAGTGGTTAAAGTGGTATTATCAAGAAGAAAATAGCTGGTCCTTGATTGAAACTGGTATCTGGATGCCAATCCTCCAAAAATGGTATACGGATGAAACGATGACTCATAAATGGGTAGACAATAAGAACTTCCCTCCATATGAGGAATATAAGAGTGCAGTTGTTGATTATGCTATGAAGAATTCTAAGTCTGCGTCCTGGTATTATGTAAATAATACAGTTGATTTTAATAACTTAGTCACCTCAATTTTAGGTGAAGTTTGGACTGGTAAAGTCACTGCACAGGAAGCAATTACAAAAAATATGGAAGCCTTAAAAACAGCTTATAAGGGAACGGCAAAGTAATAACGAACAACCCCAAAGACGACTCATTAAAGATTCAGTCAATAATGTTCAAGTGAGATTATGTTCTTGAACATCAAGGAATCCATATCGAGGGGGGACTGTTTACGGAAAATTATCAAACGGTGTACAGTCCCCCCCTCTTACACAAACCAAGAGGTGTTCTTATGAGTAAAACAACCAAAAATAAAACAAAATATCGCTCTTCTATGCGAGCTAGTGAAGAACGTACAGCATACTTATGTCTAATTCCTTCCATTATTGGACTTATCTTTATTACATATCTTCCACTAGTAGGTGTATTTGGTATCAGCTTTTTTGATTGGAAAGGGCTTTCTTCTCCAAAGTTTAATGGTATCGACAATTATGTGAGACTGTTTACCAATGATCCTTACTTTACGGATTCAATTAAAGCAACAGTGTATTTTGCAGGATTGGCCGTTATATGCAGTATGATTTATTCACTTTTTATTGCTATGCTTTTAAATCGCAAGGTGCCAGTAAGAGGATTTTGGCGAGCAGTATTTTACGTACCATATGTATTACCGGCTGCTGCGATCTATGTTGGCTGGGCGTGGCTATATGATTCCAACTTTGGATTGTTTAACTATATCCTTTCTAAGCTTGGAATACATAAGGTACTATTTTTAAATGATTCCAAGTTAATCATCCCCTCCTTGGTATTAATCGCTGTTTGGTTATCTGGAAATCTCATAGTCATCTTCTTGGCAGGATTGCAAAATGTTCCGCGTGTCTATCACGAGGCGGCACAAATCGATGGAGCAAATGGTTGGAAGCGGTTTTTGCATGTTACTTTGCCTTGTATGACACCAATTATCTTTTATAATCTGTTGATGAGCCTTATCACGAATATGCAGATTGTTGTACCAGCCCTGTCCTTAACTAATGGTGGTCCTGGAAATTCATCCATGTTTATGACGTATCTCATGTATCGTTATGCATTTCAAAGTAATCAGATTGGATATGCTTGCGCAATATCGTTTGTATTCTTTCTATTGATTGCAATTTTTACAGGTATATTATTTGTAACATCAAAGAGTTGGATCTTTTATGAAGGGAGCGACGATAGATGAGCAATGCAAATGAAAAATCGAAAGGAAAATTGTTTCAAAGTCATGAACGAAAAGATAAAATAGTTGGATTTGCTGCTATGATGTTAATAATTATCATAGCAGTAGCAGTACTTTTTCCAATCTGGTGGATTTTTCGAACTTCACTAATGACCAATGCAGAGATATATGCCTATCCCCCTGCATTAATACCTAAGAATTGGTTGTTTTCTAATTATAAAAAAACATTGGAATACTTTAAGTTCTTTCAATACCTTGGTAACACCATGATTGTTATTGTACCCTCTGTACTAGGTGGAACATTTACTGCAACTCTTGGAGGTTATGCATTTGCACGCTTACGCTTCCGAGGAAAGAAATTTCTGTTTACCCTTTGCGTTGGATCTATGCTCTTGCCATCTATGGTCACTTTAATTCCCCTTTATATCATGTGGACACGAGGTTTGGGTCTAGGAGATAGCTATTGGCCATTGATTCTACCATACTTCTGTGGAGGAGGAGCTTTTAATATATTCCTGATTCGGCAGTTTATTATGGGGATTCCACGCGAACTTGATGAAGCTGCAACTATCGATGGAGCAAGTCATTTTCGTATTCTAACGAATATTTTATTACCTGCAATCAAACCAGCGATGATTGTAGTTGCACTATTGCTTTTCATTACACTTTGGAACGATTTACTTCAACAAATGGTTTACATAAATTCAAGTGAAAAATTTACAATAGCAATTGGTCTTACAGTTTTTCGAGGTGCCCTCAAGCAAGACTGGTCTAAAACTATGGCAGCAACATGTATGTCGTTTGCGCCTGGTGTAATTTTCTACTTAATAGGTCAAAAGTATTTTGTTGAAGGGATTGCATTAACGGGAATAAAAAACTAAAAAAGAAGGAATCCAATCAAGAGTCTTGATAGGGATTCCTTTTTTTTATGGAGAATATAGAATGGAATACCAACTGGAACTGAGGTATTTAAGTAATTATAATTACTAAAGTTGCTTTACTAAAAACAGGTATTTTATTGTGAAAATTCATAAGTTAATACATTGTTCCCTGTTGAAGTATACAAATTGCACAAAAACGGTAAAAAACGGATTGACGGCTTGAATTGGATTTTATATAATAAAGCCATGAAATAGGTTAACGTTAATTTATGAAAAATTAACAAAAACTGAAGAAATAATTGCTGATTTATGTGCAAATATTTACAGGAGTGAGTGTTATGAATGGGAAATATGCAACTTTAAAGGATGTAGCAAAATTAGCTGGTACAACAGCATCTACTGTATCATATGTACTAAATGATTCTAAAGAACGCTATATTAGTGATGAAATGAGACGACGTGTTCTTGAAGCTGCAAAAGATTTAAATTATGTTAAATGTAGTGTGGCAAGTAGTTTAAAAGGAGAGAAAAGAAAAATTATTGCTGTATTAGTTCCGCAGTTTTCGAATCAATTTTTTACCAGAATAATTTTAGCTATAGAAAATGTTGCCGATCAATTTGACTATGTCTTAACAATATATAATACTTTCGATGATCCTAAGAGAGAAAAGGTCATTATTAATAGGATGGCACAGCACAGAATGGATGGTTACATTATTATTCCAACTTACGAGGGAGTAAAAAATACTGAGCAATTAAGAAAAATTGGAATTCCTATGGTAGTAATGGACCGTCCTTTAGAGGGTATAGATGATTTCATTTGGGTAACCACTAATAATTATCAATGTGGTTATAAAGGAGCACATTATCTTGCTTTAAAAGGACATCGTAACATTGCTTTCATTGGATGGAATTCTCGAATTAACGATCTAGATTCTAGAAAAAATGGATTTTGGGATGCACTAGCAGCTAGTGGAATAACTTCAGAGGAAGCAATTGTAATTGATGGTGAATTTAGTGAGGAAGACGGATATAAAATGACCAAAAATCTGTTGAAAACAAGGCCTGATATAACAGCAATTTTCTATGGATATAATGTACAAGCTCAGGGTGGAGTAAGATATTTGATGAAAGAAAATATTGAAATTGGTAAAGATATATCTGTTATGTTGATTGGATCTCCTGAATGGGCAGTGACAGGGTACAATAATTTTACTCATATTGAACAAGATGAATACAATTTGGGTAAATCAGCAGCCACCATCTTGTTTTCAATTATCAATGGTGAGAATCAAGAAAATATTCAGAATATTATTCAGGATTGTTCCCTGTATGAGGGAAATTCTGTTTATGATATTACAAAAACAAAAAAGGAGAGAATGTTATGAAAAACAAAAAAAATCTTGGTCTAATTGCAATAGTAGCGGTTATTGCAATATTAGCGCTATTATGGCCTACTATCCAAGGTATGCTAGGGGAAAAGACAAAAGAATATCCTACGAGAGATATTAGCATGACAGTACCTTTTAATCCAGGAGGTTCCACTGATTTAACAGGAAGAGCTTTGGCAGAACCAATGGGAAAAATTTTGGGAACTAATATTACGGTAGCCAATACACCTGGAGCTGGAGGGTCAGTTGGTTCATTAGCGGTCAAGAATGCACCAACTGATGGTTATAACCTTTTAGTAGATGGTATGCTGGCATTTACTTCCATGCCAATTATGGACACTTTGAAAACTACATACAAAGAATGGGATATTTGGCTAGCTACTTTCACACCAAATGTTATCGCAGTAAGAAAAGATTCGCCTTATCAGACGATAGATGATTTAATTGCAGACTTAAAAAGTCGTCCAGGTGAATTAACAGCAGGAACTGCGGGACCTGGTAGTGCAGGACATATTGCAATAGAATTATTAAAATCAGCTTTAGGTATAGAATACAATCATGTTCCATATCAGGGTGGAAACCCAGCAATTATCGCTACGTTATCCGGAGAAGTTGATTTTACTCCACAACTTTTGGTTGAAATGGAAGATATGATTAAAGCTGGTGAATTAAGAGCCTTGGCCGCATTTACAACAGAAGATATTGTTATTAAGGACGGTCCTACTATTCCATCTATATTAAAGACTGTTTCTAATATGGATACTTATCTTCCAATGGGTGAAACCACTGGTCTTGCAGTACCAAAAGGGCTCCCTGAGAATGTGCTTGCTAAACTTGACAGTACATTTGAAAGCACAATAAAAGATGAAAGTTTTGTAACATTTTGTAATAACAAAGGGTTTATTATAACTGGAAAGAACCGTGAAGAATCTGTGGAATACTTAAGTAAGTTGTCATCCGTTGTTTCATGGGCATTATTTGATGCTGGTATTGCAAAAGTATCTCCAGAAGAGCTTAATATTCCAAGACCATAGGTTTGCCTAGAAAGTAACCAGTAAAAGTTAGGTACTTTAAAAAAGCACCTAACTTTTATTAATTGAGAAAACTTTGATAGAAACATATTATAAGAGGTGATTTCGTGAAAAATATTAAGCAGTTTGATTTTTTAACATCTATCATTTTGATGGCTGCATCAATCTATGTAATAGTGTCTGGATTTGGAATTTATAAAAAAGCTGGTGAGCCTATGTATGTATCACCGGGACTATTACCTATAATATTAGGCTTTGCGATGATTTTATGTTGCATATTCTTAATGATATCCAGTCTGAAAGGTAGCAGTATTAAAAGTAGAATAAATGAATTAAAGGAATGGTTTAGCGCTAATTACAAAGAACATACAATTATTAGTATGATAGTAGGAACCATTATTATGGGAATATACACTTTTGTTTTATTAAGTATTTTTCCTTTTTGGTTAGCAAGTATTATATTTATTGCATTTTTAATGATTTATTTAAATGCAGCATCCTTAGTTAAAATTTTATTAACATCCATTGGTGCAGTTGGCGGAATTATACTGATATTTCAAATAATATTCCGTATTCCATTGCCGTAAGAAAGAGGTGAATTAATGGCAATACATTATTTAATTGATGCGTTTCAAACGGTTAGTCAGCCAATAAATATTCTGGTTTTGTTTGTTTCCACACTTTGTGGATTAGTTATGGGTATGCTCCCAGGGCTAAGTTCCACTATGGCAATTGCACTTTTGACTGGTTTAACCTACTCTTTTCCTACCACGACAGCATTGGTTTCTCTAATTGGCGTATATGTAGGTTCTATTTCTGGCGGATGCCAATCGGCAATCTTATTAAATATTCCAGGAGTTCCTGCAGCAGCAGCAACAGCACTCGATGGATTTCCATTAGCAAAACAAGGAAAAGGTGGTTTTGCTATATTCGTAGCTACAACATCATCCTTCCTTGGAACTGTAATTAGTGTTTTATGCGTTTTAACCTTAACTCCGATTTTGACTAGTATTTCATTAAAACTTGGATCTTGGGAATTTTTCCTTCTAGCTTTATTTGGTGTAGTTATCTGTGGAAATTTAACATCAGATGGTAATGCTGTAAAAGGCTGGATATCTGGTATTATGGGATTATTTGTAGCTCAAATTGGACTTGATACTATTATATCATACCCTCGTTTTTCCTATGGAAATGTTAATCTTATGGCGGGAGTGCAATTAATACCTGTTATGATCGGTTTGTTTGGCTTCCCAGAAATAATTGCTGCATTTAAAAAGTCAGATACTAAGGCATTAAAAATGTCACCATTTAAAATGGTAGAAGGTTTTAAATGTATTTGGGATAACAAAATAGCGGTAATCCGTTCAGCGTTAATTGGTGTATTTGTAGGTATTATTCCTGGAGTAGGTGAGGATGTAGGTGCCTATTTGTCTTATTGGACTACGAAATCAAGAAGTAAGCACCCTGAAAAATTTGGTACGGGAGAAATATCAGGTATTGTATCTTCAGAAACCGGTAATAACTCTTGCATTGGTGGTGCTATTATTCCAATTATGTCCCTTGCAGTTCCAGGCTCTGCACCAGCAGCTGTTTTAATGGCAGCTTTCATGATGCATGGATATCGACCGGGACCATTATTAATGAGAGAAACACCAGAGTTCTTATATCAAATTAGCATGTTTTTAATTGTGAGTGCATTCGCTATGTGGGTATTAGCATTAATTTTATCTAAATTTACAGTTAAAATTCTAGGATTAAAGAAAGAAATATTAATGCCAATTGTTTTTGTTTTATGCGTAGTTGGTTCATTTGTAATTAATAACAGTATGTTTGACGTAAAGGTTATGTTTGTATTTGGTATTATAGGATTTTTCTTATCTGCTATGAAGTATCCAGCAGCGCCATTCCTTTTAGGAGTTATTTTAGGACCAATGGCAGACTCAAATTTAAGAAGAGCACTTACAATTTCAAGCGGTAGCATTACCCCAATGTTTACAAGACCAATCTGCATTATCTTCTTAATTGCTATTTTGAGCCTGATACTATCTCAATTAGGATTTTTTAAGAAAATAAGAAAAAATAAACAAATGAGAGGAAGCGTTGAATGTTAGGAATTGCTATTTTAGGAGTTGGTGATATTGCAAACATACATATCAATTCATACTTAGAATTAAAAGGAAGATGTGAAATTAAAGCGCTTGTGGATGTTTATAGAAATAAAGCAGAAGAAAAAGCCCAAAAATACAATCTTAATTGTGAAGTGTTTGAAGATTACCACGAACTTCTAACACGCGACGATATTGATTTGGTATCTATATGCCTTCCGCCATCTATGCATTGTCAAGCAGCAGTAGATTTTCTAATGTCCGGTAAACATGTATTATGTGAGAAACCAATGGCACAAACGTTAGAAGAATGTGACAAAATGATTGAGGCAGCTACAATTGGTGGTGGAAAGCTATCAATTTTAGCACAAAATCGTTTTAAAACAGATATCATGAAAACTAAGCAATTAATAGATAGTGGTGTTTTAGGAGAACTGTATTTTGCAGGGGCCAACTCTCTGTGGTGGAGAGGAGATAACTATTATGATCTGTGGTGGAGAGGAACCTGGGAAAAAGAGGGCGGGGGATGTAGTTTTATTCATGCAGTCCATCATATTGACTTGTTTCTCTGGCTTATGGGAAATGTTCATGAAGTAACTTCCTTAGTATCCAATCAGAATCACCATAATAGTGAAGTAGAAGATGTATCTATTACTACAGTTCGTTTTGAAAATGGTGCAGTAGGTACATTAGTAAGCTCATTGCTTCATCATGGTGAAGAGCAAAGTATTATTATTGATACGCAGAATGCTTCCATTCAAATTCCACACAAGATATCTGTGAGCAAGCAACTGCAAAACGGATATCCAGAACCAGATATAAAAGCAAAAGAAGCAATTGAAGAAATTTATAACAGTTTTCCTGAACTATCATATACAGAGCATTGCGGACAAATTGAAAATATGGTTACTGCTATTGAAACTAATACAATGCCTTTGATTACAGGAGAAGATGGAAGAAAGACCATTGAATTTATAATGGGTATTTACCAATCCGCATTTACAGGAAAACCCGTACAGTTTCCGATGACTGAGAAAGATTTATTTTATACAAAAGAAGGATTTATGAGCAAAGTTATAAAGTTTAATAAAAAGACAAAAAGTGTAGAAAATTTTCAGGATATAGGAATTTCAGTTGGCGGGACATTATAAAGAAAAGAGGGTTTACCAGTGCAAAAAATGGACGGAATGAATTATGCTCCCATATCACAGGGTGAAGTAAATGTGGTATGCAAAGAGGGTGAATTCAATTTTGGCGTAATTGGACTTGATCATGGACATATTTATGCTATGTGTAATGGATTGACTGAAGCAGGAGCAACATTACTTGTTGTTTATGATAAAGATAAAGATAAAATTAAGGAATTCCTTACTCGATTTCCTCAAGCTGTAGTGGCTGAAAGTGAAGAAGATATTCTAAATGATAGTAGAATCCAATTAATAGCGAGTGCAATAAAACCTTGCGAGCGCCTCCGTTTGGGGATTTCTGTTATGGAAAAAGGAAAGGATTACTTTGTTGATAAGCCAGGAATATTGACGCTTCAAGAGTTACATCAGGCGGAGAATTACTGCCAAAAAACTGGTAAGAAATATGCAATCTATTTTGGTGAAAGAATACATGTAGAAGGCGCAGTATTTGCGCAACAGATGATTGAAAGTGGTAAAATTGGAAGAGTACTTCAAGTGACTATTCTGGCACCACACCGGTTGAATAAAGGTTCGAGGCCAGATTGGTTTTTTGAAAAAGATGAAAATGGTGGAATTATTACCGACATAGGCAGTCATCAGATTGAACAGTTCTTATGCTATAGTGGAGCTGATAGTGCTAAAGTAACGCATAGTACAATTGCAAACTATGCGAATAAAGATAAACCAAATTTTTATGATTTTGGTGAGGGCAATCTACTTGCTGATAACGGCGCAACTTGTTATTTCCGTGTAGATTGGTTTACACCAGATGGCTTGGGTGCATGGGGTGATGGTAGGGTATTCATAATAGGAACAGAAGGTACGATTGAAGTAAGAAAATATATCGATGTCGCAAATTCACCAAATGGAGATAATGTATATCTTGTTAATAAGGACGGAGAATATAAATATGAAGTAACCGGAAAAGTTGGATTTATATTTTTTGGAGAATTTATTTTAGATTGCATTAATCGAACCGAAAAAGCTATTACACAAAAGCACACATTTGAAGCAATGAGAGTTGCTATAGAGGCGCAAGAGAAAGCGGAGATGATACCTACTACCATATAGTCCTAACACAAACCACTGTTTGAATTTCATTAACTTCAAAAAGTCAGTTTCTTAAGTTGTCTATTGAGACATGCAAAAACCTTGAAGGGATTGTATTTACGGGAATAAAGAACTAAAAAAGAAGGAATCCAATCAAGAGTCTTGATAGGGATTCCTTCTTTTTATGGAGAATATAGAATGGAAAAGTTTTAATAATCTTATCATAACCGTCTTTTTTCTCAATATAAATATACTAATACATATTATAGTTGAGGTAGTACTATGCAATTTGAGATTGATAAAGACAAATTGGAGAAATGGTGTAAAACTGGAATTTTAGTACTTTCCATCATCTTAGTTATAGCGGTAGGAGTTTATTTTGTTCCAAAGATTATTGCGAAAGCAGCAGGAGAGAAACGAGAACTACCGATTTATTGTGTACAGACAGAGAAAAAACAAGTTGCATTATCCTTTGATGCAGCCTGGGGGAATGAAGATACTGCACGGATACTAGAAATATTAAAGAAACAAAATGTTAATGTCACATTTTTTATGACCGGTGGCTGGGTTGAAAAATACCCTGATGATGTAAAAGCAATAGCGGCAGCCGGTCATGATTTGGGAAACCATAGTGAAAACCATAAGCAGATGTCAAAGCTTTCAAAAGAGCAGTCGGTAAAGGAAATAATGTCACCGCATGATAAGGTTAAAGCACTTACTGGTAAGGATATGCAACTTTTTAGACCACCTTTCGGTGACTATAATAATACCTTGATTCAAGCAACAAAAGAATGTGGGTATTACTGTATTCAATGGGATGTGGATTCCCTAGATTGGAAAGACTACGGAAAAGATAGCATTCTTAAACAAGTCTTAAATAATAAACATCTAGGAAATGGTTCCATTATACTTTGCCATAATGGTGCTAAATTTACCGCAGACGCATTGGAAGAATTAATTGTAGGGTTAAAAGATAAAGGTTATGAAATCGTGCCTATTTCTAAGTTGATCTACACAGAGAATTTTGAGATGGATCATGAGGGAAGACAGGTACAGAAGTAAAAAATGTAAAAAGGTTATTTTTTATAAGGCAGATATCGTGATAGTGAGCAATCTTTGATATTGATGCCGAAGAATTAATGAAAGCAGTAGAAAAATTCAATGAATACGCAAAGAATGGTAAAGATGAAGAATCCAGTAAGTGAGGTACTAGAAAAAAAAGCTGCTGTCAAACTAATGTTGATTAGTCTGACAGCAGCTTTTTTGTATTTCGTGAGTCAGTTTTCAATTATTTTATCTAAAACCACAAATGAAGGAAACTTCATCTCTGAATAAAGTAATAGCAATGATAAAAACAGGAAACAATCTAAGTAGCATTGTGCTGCTTTTTGAATTGGAATTTTATTTAATATGAATGGAGGCTAACATGATACATCAAAATGAAGAAAAATTACAGGGAAAAGATAATAAACGTCTTAATGCCTGTGCTCCCACCAATAACGAAGGAACTGCAGCTTGGCAGAATTCAGAGGATAATTATAGAGTGGATCAGGTGAATAAACCGTCACTAGATAGCGTTATTGATGCTAAGAACTGGGTCGATAACGGAAGTAGATTATAGAAAGGAGGAATTGTAGATGTCAAAGATTGAAATGACAGTTGATGGAGGTACTGCGGCAGCTTATGCAGCCTATGCTTTTACCGATGTTGCAACAATATATCCGATTACGCCTTCTTCGGGAATGGCTGAATTATCTGATGAATGGTCAGTAAGTGGAAGAAAAAACATATTCGGTCAGGAAGTAAATGTGGTTGAAATGCAATCAGAGGCAGGAGCCGCAGGTTCATTTCATGGTTCCTTGCAGGCGGGTGCGCTGACAACTACCTTTACTGCCTCTCAGGGATTACTTTTAATGATACCGAATATGTATCGAGTAGCAGGTGAACAATTGCCCGGTGTAATTCATGTAAGTGCAAGAGCGATTGCTACCCATGCATTAAGTATTTTTGGTGATCATCAGGATGTGATGGCAACCAGGCAGACAGGTTTTGCAATGCTGGCATCCGGTTCTGTTCAAGAAGTAGCGGATCTTGCAGCAGTTGCTCATTTATCAGCCATCAAAGGAAGACTTCCCTTTGTTCATTTTTTTGACGGATTTCGTACCAGTCATGAAGTACAGAAAATAGAAACTTTAGAATACAGCGATTATATGGAATTGTTAGATATGGAGGCGGTGAAAGCATTCCGGAACAGAGCTCTTTCTCCGAATCATCCAGTAGTACGTGGTACTGCCCAAAATTCTGACATTTATTTTCAGGAAAGAGAAGCAGCAAATCCTTTCTATCAGAATATTATACCAATCGTTCAGGAGTACATGATAAAAATTGGTGAAAAAACAGGAAGAAGTTATAACCTATTTGATTATTATGGAGCTTCCGATGCAGAATACCTGATTATAGCCATGGGTTCAGTAACCCAGACCATTGAGCAAACAATTGATTATTTTAATAGTAAAGGTGAAAAATACGGATTAATTAAAGTAAGACTGTATCGTCCATTTTCAGTCGAGCATTTTATTAATTTAATACCTAATACAGTAAAGGCAATTGCTGTTCTTGACCGAACCAAGGAGCCGGGGTCTGTGGGAGAACCACTTTACTTGGATGTATGTACCAGTTTACAAGGAATGAGTAAAACACCGGTTGTAGTAGGAGGCAGATATGGGTTGGCATCTAAGGATACAACACCAAATCAGATTGCTGGTGTATATGAAAACTTGAAAAAAGAACAGCCTAAGAATTCATTTACCACAGGTATCAACGATGATGTTACCAATACATCACTTCCATCCGTAGAAGGAATCAATATGGAACAGGAAGGACTCGTTGCTTGCCAGGTATGGGGACTTGGATCGGATGGTACTGTGGGCGCCAATAAACAAGCAATTAAAATTATAGGGGAACACTCTGACTTAAACGTTCAGGCATACTTTGACTATGACTCGAAAAAATCTGGTGGACTTACGGTTTCACATTTAAGATTTGGACAAGAACCAATTAAATCAGTGTATTTGGTAACGCATGCAGATTATGTAGCATGTCATAATCAGTCCTATGTAAATAAGTATGATTTATTGGAAAGCTTAAAGCCTGGTGGAATATTTGTACTCAATACCCAGTGGAATGAAGAGGAATTGGAGATAAATCTTACAGCATCCATGAAGAGAAAACTAGCTGAAAAAAATACTCAGTTCTATACGATTAATGCAATTAAAATAGCAGAAGAAATCGGACTGGGTAACAGAATTAACATGGTTATGCAAGGTGCCTTTTTTAAACTAATCAATGTATTGCCAGAAAAAGTATATCTGGAAGAATTGAATAATGTAATTGCAAAAATGTATGGGAAAAAAGGCGAAAAAGTTGTGAAGATGAATCAGGATGCTGTTATTCAGGGTATCCAAGCGATTCATAAGGTTACAATACCGGAAAGTTGGAATGAGATAACGGAGAATGAAAAGACGGATGAGAAAGAACCTGACTTCATTCATAATATTATGAGACCGATGTCAGAATTAAAGGGTGGTGAGTTACCAGTCAGTGCTTTTACGGGTAGAGAAGATGGGACCTTTCCTTCTGGAACCACTGCATATGAAAAGCGCGGTATTGCTGTGAATGTACCGGAATGGATAGTAGAGCGTTGTATTCAGTGTAACCAATGTTCTTATATTTGCCCTCACTCAGTCATTCGACCATTCTTATTAAATGAGGAAGAATTAGCGAAAGCTCCTGATACATTTGTTACAAAAGGAGCTTCCGGAAAAGCATATGAAGGGCTTCAATTTAAGATCCAAATAAGTCCAATGGATTGTACCGGATGCGGTAACTGCGCTGATGTCTGCCCAGCAAAAGGAAAGGCACTAATCATGCAGCCAATCGAAACACTAATACCACAAGAAGTTGAAAATTGGAAATTTGCTGTAGAAGAAGTCGGTTTCAAAGAAAATCTAAACTATGGTTCGACTTATAAGGATACCCAATTCAAAACTCCGTTAGTAGAATTTTCAGGTGCCTGTGCTGGTTGTGGAGAAACGCCATATATTAAGCTGGTTACACAACTTTTCGGCGAACGTATGATGATTGCAAATGCTACTGGATGTTCCTCTATATGGGCTTCCTCTGCACCAAGTACCGCATACACAATGAACAAAGAAGGCAAAGGACCTTCTTGGGCAAATTCACTTTTTGAGGATAATGCAGAATATGGATTTGGTATGTACCTTGCTGTGAAGCAAATACGAAATAAAATAGAAATGAATATGCGAAAGCTAATCGATTTAAATGTGGAAGAAAGAGTGAAAGAAGCTTTCCAAGACTGGCTACAATATAAAGAGGATGGTGAGTCATCGAAAGAAGCTAGTAAAAAAGTTTCGGATGTGTTAGAGCATTTTATATCAACAGATAATGAAACCGAACAACTGGTAAATGAGATTAAAGAAAACAAAGATTATCTTATAAAACGATCTATATGGATAGTAGGTGGTGATGGATGGGCTTATGATATCGGATACGGCGGCCTTGATCATGTTATGTCCTCCGGAGAAGATATCAATGTACTGATATTTGATACTGAAGTATATTCCAATACGGGCGGTCAGTCATCAAAATCTACTCCGGCAGGTGCAATTGCTAAATTTGCCACATCCGGCAAGAAACAAGGTAAGAAGGATCTGGGAAGAATGATGATGACCTATGGTAATGTATATGTTGCTCAGGTTGGTATTCATGCAGATAATGCTCAGCTTACCAAGACACTAAAAGAAGCGGAAAGCTATCCAGGACCGTCACTTGTTATCGCGTACTCACCATGTATCAGTCATGGTATTAAAGAGGGTATGGGGCGTAGTATGGAAAATATTAAAAAAGCAGTGAAATCAGGATATTGGCACCTGTATCGTTATAACCCATCCCTAAGAGAGGAAGGGAAGAATCCTTTTATATTAGATTCTAAGGAGCCTACAGAAAGCTTCCGAGATTTTATTATGGGGCAGGTTCGTTTCAGTGCACTGGAAAAAGCATATCCAGAGCAGGCAGAAGAACTCTTTACGAGAACAGAAAATCAAGCCAAAGAGCGATATGAGATATATAAGCAGATGGCATCGGAACACCGCTAAAAGTCATGTCAGAATAAGGATAAAATAAGAATTTGGAACTCTCGTTTATTAATTTTGAAAGCAGATTGCAATATGAGTCTGCTTTCTTTTTAGTCACATTTGGGAAAATAAGAAAATACTACAAAAAATAAGAAAATACTACAAATTTTAGTATATGAAAAAAATATTCTATTGTATACTATTAACGGCCTGAATAACATATCTAACAGATATAAATATCTCCTAACTTCGCAGTGCGAAAATAGACGTCGCACCTTGAAAAGGAGTGTAAAAAATTGACTTGGAGGAATGCTCAATGAACATAAGAAATACTTTAAGAACTATCGTTGTCTTATTGTTAGTCTTTTCTGTGACAAGCACAGTTGTGGTATTTTACCAGATTGACAAAATGCAGCTTGATGGAACTGTTATCAATTCATCTGGCGTCGTGCGGGGTGCAACCCAGAGGTTAATTAAGCTGGAAATGGCTAAAAAGCCTGATGACGGACTTATAAATAAATTGGACGGAATTATAAACGGTCTGATAGAAGGTGACACTGGTTTGGGCTTGCCAAAAGCCACTGATGCGGCCTTTATCGACCAAATGAACAAAGTTAAAAACGAATGGCAGTCATTAAAGGCTTCCATTGAAGTTGCCAGAAAAACCGGAAATTTTGATTCTTTAGTAACTGAAAGCGAAAATTATTTTGCATCCACCAATGCAGCGGTAACAGCTGCCGAAGCGTTTGCATCCGGAAAAGTTGTAAGCTTAAAATACATACAAACAACTTTGATGATAATGAATATATCTCTCTTTGTTGCTATTTGGTTTATAAGCTCAATAAGGATTTCAAATCCGCTTAAAAAGCTTATAAAGATTATAGAAGATTTAAATGTATCGGAAAAAATTCCTGAGAAGTTCTTAAATCGTAAAGATGAGATAGGAGAGCTTTCACAGGCCTTTGGAAAAGTAATCAATGACATAAAAGCTTTAATTGAAGGTATAGCTGTAACTTCGGACAAACTTACCGAATCTTCATTTGTTCTAAGCGGTATAAGCGATGAAACATCAGATTCTTTTATGGAGATTGCCAAAGCTATTGAAGGTATAGCCGGAGGGGCCTCTGACCAGGCTTTGGAAACACAAAAAGGTGTCAGTGAAATGGAAAGCCTTGGAATATTGGTAAATGAGGATCAAAACAAGGTTGAGGAGCTAAGGTTAGTTGCTGACCGTGTCAACGAGCTGAAAAATGAAGGTACTGCAATTTTAGGCGACCTGATTGAAAAAACGGTACAAAACGGAAAAGCTGCTAAAGAGGTTCGGACTACTATAATAGAGACCAATGAAAGTGCTAAGGATATTGTCAATGCAAGCCAGATGATCAAACAAATATCAAACCAGACGAACCTTCTAGCGTTGAATGCAGCCATAGAAGCGGCAAGAGCAGGAGAACACGGAAAGGGCTTTGCAGTTGTAGCAGATGAGATAAGACAACTGGCAGAGAACTCAAACAAATTTACTTCAGAAATTGAAAAAATAACTAATATGCTTACACTCAAAACTGATGAGGCTGTAAAGAAGATAGAAGAAATGGATATGGTTGTAAAAATACAATCAGAGAGCGTATCTTCCACTGAAGCCAAATTTTCAGGAATAGCTTATGCTATTGATGATATTAAAAAATATATAGACAGCATAAGCCAGTCAACCGATGAAATAGCAAATAAGAATATAGTGATTATTGATATGATTCAAAGCTTATCAGCTATTGCAGAGGATAGCGCCGCAAACACACAGGAAATGTCGGCATCGGTAGAGGAACAGGCTGCAGCAATGGACCAGATTGCTGAAGCCAGTAAAGTATTATCCCAATTGGCTGAAAAGTTAAATGGGAGCATGAAACAATTTAAAAAGTAAGCATTACGGCTCAGAGTTCTGACAACCGTCTTAAAACTGAAGGCTTTTGAAGGCAGATATCACATAATAGTGAGTCTGCTTTCTTTTTAGAAAAGCTACAATATGTAAAATTTTCCGTTTATGCTATCATAGTAGATGTTTTCCTGATGGTGACAAATAAGCTTGCGAACTGAGATAAGCCTGATTATTCCAAGCTTTGTTACCACAAAAAAATGTCTTTAGAAAAATATTAAAAGTTGTTTAAATATTTTAATTAAACAAAATATATGGTCATACATTCTAAATTATGATAAACTAACTATCTAGTATTCTTTCATTTATTCTATGTTTTTGTAATTCTTGTGATATCATAAAATAGTGTAGTGGAAATAGAAAGTGTTTCGAAGGAAACCAAAGATTTTATTCAAAGTGGTCTCGTTATTGTGGATGATTTGACGAAACAGTCTAGTGCAACTAGTAAAATTACAGAAAATGTAGTGAATAACATTCAGGATTTGGGGATAAAATCTAAGTCTATTGAGAAAATTATTGATGTAATAAATGAAATAGCAGCCCAAACCAATTTATTATCCTTAAATGCATCGATTGAAGCGGCGAGAGCGGGAGAAGCAGGAAGAGGATTTGCAGTTGTTGCAGATGAAATAAGGAAACTGGCAGAAGGCTCCGTAGTTGCAGCTGATAATATTAAGAAAGTAATAGAAGAAATCAGAATTCAAACCATTGATACAGCAAATTCTGCAAATGAAGCAAAAGAAATTGTAAACACTCAGTCTTCCATTGTGAATCAAACAATAGAAACATTTCATCATATGAATGGAGGAACGGAGCGACTTCTTGCCAATTTGGATCAAATCAATACTAATGTACAGAATATGAATAGTGCAAGGGAAAGTACTTTAAGTGCGGTGGAAAGCATTTCAGCAATTTCAGAAGAAACATTGGCGACATCTGATACAGTGAATGAAACCTTAAGTTATCAAGAAAGCTCGGTAAAAAAATTGGAAGAAGCATCTGACATTTTATATGGCTATGCTACAAAACTAAAAGATGCAATTGATATATTCAAAATATAAACTAAGGTTTTTTAAACTCTGTTTATGTCTTGAGCGAAGCGAAAGGAATGATGGAATTATGGATAATATGTATGATAAGGTTATGGAATCGACAAAGTATATTCAAAGCAAAAATAATTTAAAACCTAAGGTAGGAGTTGTGTTAGGTTCTGGACTTGGTGATTTAATTGATGTGATTGAAGAAATAGAATATATTAGTTACGAAGACATTCCTAATTTTCCAAAATCAACGGTAATAGGCCATCAGGGAAGATTGGTATTTGGCAAGATAAATGGAGTTGATATATTAGCAATGCAAGGAAGATTTCATTATTTCGAAGGATATACTATGAAAGAGGTAGCATATCCAATCTTCGTCATGAAACAATTAGGCATCGAACAGCTTATACTGACAAATGCTTGTGGTGGAATCAATACTGACTTTCAACCAGGAACCTTAATGATTATAAACGATTTTATTAATCTAGTATCAGATAATCCACTTATTGGGGTAAATGATGAGAGGTTTGGGACAAGATTTCCAGATATGTCGGAACCTTATAAATTAGACTTAATAGATAAGGCAAAGAACATTGCAAATGAGATGGGAATCGAATATAAGGAAGGTGTCTATGCAGGATTTATGGGACCTTATTACGAAACAGCAGCAGAAATAAGAATGATAAAAAATCATGGTGCAGATGCTGTTGGTATGTCAACGGTTCCTGAGACCATCGCTGCAAATTATCTGGGTATTGATGTACTGGGCATATCTTGTATAACAAATATGGCTACTGGAATACAGAAGCACAAGCACTCTCATGAGAGGGTTGTTGAAACAGCTCAAAAAGCATCTGTAAATTTGAGTAAATGGGTTGCAAAAATTATCGAAAACATGAATTAATAGAATTAAGTTTGAAGGCAGTTCACAATAGTGAGTCTGCCTTCTTTTTTAAAATGCACCGGGGAATTGTAGAATTTTGAGCACTTTCGGATGCGAATACGGATTGGCATATTGACAATTATTGGGGCAAAGACTATCCTAGAAGAGATTATATTTGCCATGGAGGCGATAAGAATAATATATAGAAAAAATCAGAAAAGAATTTGACTTTTTAATGCGCTAAAATATTACGCAGGAACGGAGAAAATTATGTATATTTTACCGGTACCCCAGCAATGGGAAGAAAAAGAAGGCTTATTTTTATTGGATTACCATTGTAGTGTTATAGTCGACGCTACAGTTACGGAACATATTTATGATTATACAAAACTTTTGCAAAAGGATTTGAAAAAACAATTGGGCTATGCTCCTGCTATTACTAGAGGGGAGAGTTCTACAGGTGATATCCTACTGGTACATAACACCTCGCTCTTAGAAGAAGAATATCATTTGAATATCTGCACGGAAGGCATACATCTGGTGTTCGGAAGTGAGAAGGGACTTTTATATGGCATACAGACTCTGCGCCAGATGGTTTCCCAGGTAGGGGCTCTGCTCCCGTGCTGTGAAATCAAGGATTATCCAGCCATATCCAACCGGGGATATTATTTCGATGTTACCAGAGGGCGTATTCCAACCATGGAAAGCCTTAAGGCTCTGGCAGACAAATTAAGCTATTACAAAATGAACCAGTTGCAATTGTATATTGAACATAGCTACCTTTTCAAGAATCAAAGTGAGGTCTGGAGGGACGACACACCTTTGACAGCTCAGGATATAATGGAGTTGGATGCGTACTGCAGACGTCTGAATATTGAGCTAGTGCCTTCCGTGTCCACTTTTGGGCATCTTTATAAGGTATTGAATACGAAAACCTATGGAGTCTACTGTGAAGCTCCCGAACTGGCAAAAGAAGAATTTTCTTTTAATGACCGGATGCATCATCACACCTTAGATGTATCCAATAAAGGAAGTATTGAATTTGCAAAGAAGCAAATAGAGGAGTTTCTGCCTTTATTTACATCAGAACATTTTAATATATGCGCAGATGAAACCTTTGACCTTGGTAAGGGAAAGAGTAGGGAACTAGCTGAAAATAAAGGAATTCATAGACTGTATCTGGACTTTGTAAAAGAACTTTGCGAATTTGTAATAGAAAAAGGGAAACGTCCTATGTTCTGGGGGGATGTTATTGCAGGATTTCCGGAAACTATCCGTGAATTGCCTAAAGATGTTATCTGTCTGAACTGGGGATATGCGGCGGAGCAGAGAGAGAATGAAACAAAAGCCCTTTTTGATGCGGGAGCTGTACAATACGTATGCCCAGGAGTAGGAGGCTGGAATCAGTTTATTAACCTGATAGAAAGCTCCTATCATAATATAACAAGAATGTGTTCCTATGCCCATAAATATCAGGCGCTAGGAGTCCTGAATACGGATTGGGGTGATTTTGGACATATCAATCATCCAGAATTTTCAACAACGGGGCTTATATACGGAGCTGCTTTTTCCTGGAACAGGAATCAATTGGGATTCTCTGATATCAACAGGCAAATATCCTGCATTGAGTATGGGGACAGCAGCGAGAGGTTTGTGGATAGAATTGCCAGAGTTGCCACTACATCCGTATTTAATTGGTGGCATATTGTGATGTACAAAGAATATGGGAATACAAACTTTGCCACAGAGGAAACTATTGCAAGGGTTTCAGTTGCCAATGAAGTCTTACAAAAATTAAAAAGAGAACTGTATGAAGGTATTGTTTTCATGAAACCGGAGAAGAGAGACCTTATAAAGGCTTATCTGGTGGCTGTAACTGGAATAGAGCTCTTTAATAATATTGCTGCTACCATTGCTCATGAAAAATACGGAGTAAACGGGGAAGTGAAGAAAGAGCTTGCCAAAGAGCTGGAATACTGGTTCTATGATTACAAGGATATCTGGAGGACAGTCAGTAGAGAATCAGAGCTTTATCGTCTGCAGGAAGTTATTATATGGTATGGGGATTTATTAAGGGATATGGGATGTTAATACAAGTCTTAGATAATAAACATCTAGGAAATAATTCCATAATACTTTGTACTGAAATAAATTTGTTAAGTTAATTTTAAAGGCAGACTACAAGAGTGAGTCTTATTCTTATAATGCAAGCTGATGAATGGTTTAGGCAATACTCATATTAATTTTAGTAATAACTAAAAAGTTATCAGTAAACTTCTATTATACAAAAAAGCGAACCATAGGCTCGCTTTTTTTGTGGCTCTATGTCAAGTCTTGGGGTATAATTGTTATCAATCATGCTCCATTACTGGATGTAGAGCTATTTTTATATTTGGGGCCTATAACATATATTTTTGGGCATACGAAATAAACCTCGTGCCAGTCTATTGTTATTTAGTTACAAGAGTGTAAAATACGAGTACGGAAACGTTCAAAGTTTCGAATACCATAGGAAATACGTTTAAGAACTTTTATCTTATTATTAAAACCTTCTGTTGGTCCGTTTGTAATTCCATATTTAAAAGAATTTAATATTTCTTTTCCCCAGTGACGGTATGTGGCAGCACATTTTTCAAACTCTGCTATACCAGAACTTTCTGCATTGCGAATCCATTCGTAAAACTGTGTTCTCTGAAAGGAGTACTTAGTACTTTGACAAATATCATAAAACCATTCTTTCAACATATGCGCTTTTCGTAAGTCATCATTGTAATAAAGCATCAAGTCACATGCTTTTTTGTATTCGTCTTCTAGTTTATGATAGCGTGTTAAAATCAGTTTATGGCTTCGTTTATAGTATTTTCTTAAAGAAGTAGGCATTGTTTTTTGAAGTCGCTTTCTTACATTTTCAATTGCCCAGGTGACTTGACGAATAAAATGATATTTATCAATAATTACTTGTGCATTGGGGAAATAGCTATGGGCTAAATCCACATATGGCTGCCACATATCACACACAAAATATTTTACACGATATCGCTCGCTACGGTTTATATTCCGAAAATAGGCAGATAAGTGAGGTTGTGTGCGGTCAGGAAGGATATCCATAATGGAGCGCTGCTTTGGATTAACGATGATACATTGATACTTTCCAGTCTCAGCATTGCCTTTATATTCATCAATGGATATCGCGTCTTTTAAAGAAGGGCAAGTATAATGGATTGTGTCTAGAATCCTTACAATAGTAGCGGATGAAACATTGGCTTTATTAGCAACAGATTTTAGTGAAGTAGTATCTCTTAATTCATTTACTATGTATTGAGTTAAGCGAGTAGATCTTTGCTGATAACGAGCAAGGAAAGAATACTTTTCACTAAATCTTTTTCCACAAGAACATCGATAACGTCGCTTTTTTAAAACTAGGTAACAATGCTTTAGTTGAAAGGGCAAGTCCTTGATGGATTGCCAACGGTAATCATGAATTTGCTTGGTATGGCGACCACAGCAAGGACAAGTTTGTACGCTAGCCTTTGTTTCAATAAAGATTTTTACATAGGAATCCCCATGAATTATATTTTTTACTTTTACCTCTTTTAAATTTAGTAGTTTATTGATACAATAATTATGCATTTATGCAACCTCCTGGTGATTTGTTTCGAGACTGGCACTGGGAGGTTTTTTATTATTATAAAATAAAAAACGTTGGAGTAGCGAATTAATTTCACATACCCCAACATTTATTATAGAGCCTTTTTTGTATAATAGTTAAATAGATTCTGGCATGGCATCTCCAAATGGATACTCATTCTTCTCATTCTTTCTCTTCAAAATAGCGAATAATATCGTTAGTCCAATGGTTACGGCTAAAATGCCTAATAAGATGAGAGAATTGTATAGAATTAGAGAAGTATTGCCTGTGCCGCTAATTGCTTCCTTGAATAATCCTACGGAATAAGTCATTGGCATAAATGGGTATAGAACATTAAATAATTTTGGTACAGTTTCCATAGGGAAGGTACCACCGCAAGAAGTTAATTGTAATATTAAAAGTAAAATAGCCAGGAACTTTCCCATGTTACTAAAGAATAGTAACAGTAATTGAATGATTGCGATGAATACCATGGATACCAAGCAGGAGGAAATGAAATATAAAGGAATATTCTGAACATTTAATCCTAGTCCTGCCAATAACACAATACATAATAAGATAGCTTGGAGTAATCCAATGATCAAGTAAGCGAAAGTACGTTTGATAACTTGATTGGAGCGTCTAGAAAGTATCTTAAATCTGCAATCAGGGTCAAAGTAAATACCAAAGAAAATCATAAGTCCGCCAACCCATAAGGAGAGTGACATAAAATAAGGAGCAAAGGCTGTTCCATAGTTTGGTACAGGTTCATAAGCTTTGCTTTCTACAGTTACAGGATTGCCAACATACGTATCAAGTCCTTCTAGCGCTTTCAATTGTTCACTTGCACTATTGATGGAGGTCTTAACACCTTCATTTGCTGTCGTTATACCATCTTTAAGCTGACTGGCGCCATCGTCAAGCGTAGTAACGCCAGAAATAAGGGTATTCATGCCCTCACCTAAAGAGGAAGCACCATTGTTTAATTTGTCAGCGCCATTATAAAGGGATGTAGAACCTACAGCAAGCGTATCGATACCCTTTGTGAGTGAGGATAATCCGTTATTTAAGGAGGTTGCCCCAATGGTTAGTTGTGAGGTTGCTTTTGTAAATTCACCACCTGCAGAGTATAAAGTATTTAAACCTGCATTTAAATTACCAGCACCTAAAGCCAAGGAAGTGGCACCTTGTTTTGCGGAGATGAGTCCATTTTTTAATTCAGTAATACTATTCTTTAACTGTGTTAAATTTTGTGCTCCATCTGAGAGTGTATGAATACCAGAAGATAGAGAATTAACACCAGTGTTTAATGCAGAAGAAGCATTTTTTAGAGCATTTAGATTTGCAATATTCTTCTCATTGGTTAGATTTGCTACAATTTTAGTAATGGTTGGGTCACCAGTTTGTTTTGCATAGGCTGCGAGTGCCTGAGTGGTGTCTGAAATATTTCCAAGAAGTGAATCAACACCTTGTGTATAGGAGGTGATTGAATTCTGTAAGGTATCAACTCCAGTAGCAAGTGAAGAAGAGCCATTTACAATACTTGATAAACCATTTGTTGCGGTATCTAACTTCACAGCACCGCTTTCTAGCTTTTCTAGACCTTGATTTAGTGTTTCTAAACTCGTTTTTATAGTTAAGCTTCCTTCTTTTACTGTCTCAAGACCTTTTGTAAACTCAGTCCATTTACTTCCGTATGAAATAAGACCTAATTTTAAAGTAGTACTGCCAGAAACAAGTTGATTTGCCCCAGTTTTTAAAGAATTTGCGCCTTCCTTAAGAGAATTTGCACCTTCCTTTAAAGATGTCGTTGCTGTTATAAGTGTTGACATACCTTCATTTAGGGTACCAGCACCATCTTTCAAGGAGGAGGTTCCGTTTTTTAAATCCGCAGTACCATTTTGTAATTTAGTTAATCCCTCAGAAAGAGTTGTTAATTTTTCTGGAGTCTCTTTTAAATTATTGGACAATGTACTTACGATCTCCTCATTTACCGTAGAACGTACGGATGCTTCAATCTTAGCTACGGCCGTATTTAGTATCTGTGTTGCTAGGTAGTTTCTTTTTTCGTTTGATGAATAAGTAATTGTTGCTGTTTGTTTTTCAGGTTCGCTTAAAGATGCGATGTCTTCTGAAAAGTTACTTGGTATCGTAATAGTTGCATAGAATTTTTTCCCTTTTAAGCCATTCTCTGCAGCAGAAGCATCAGTAAAAATAAAATTTAGAGTTGCATCGTTCTTTAATCTATCACACATTTCTTCACCAAGGTTATGATAGTTTTCTTTAATCATTGCACCAGTATCTTCGTTAACGATTGCAACAGGAACATCTTTCAAACTGGAATAAGGATCCCAAAATGCTCCTAGATAGAAGTAACTATAAAGTAAGGGTACGATGATTACACCAATTAAAATTAAGTATGGGACATACTTCTTTTGTTTAAAAATATCTTTCATTTTAACCTCCATTCTAAAGTTTAACCCAAAAGTATATGGGACAAACTTTAAATTAAATTCTGTTTATTCACCCTAATTATCATCTCGCTAGTCAGTATATTGCGAGTGTTTAATTTTGTAATCATACAGATTTCTTAAAATGTCGTAATTTTTTACACCGCTATTAAAATGTCTAAATTTAAGACAAATTTGAGGTTATGACTATTGGATTACCAATACACAATTTATATAATCTTAATAAGGGAGGGGAATAGGATGCAAAAGAAATATCAATTGATAATGTTAGACATTGTCGTTCCGATTATTTTACGTAACCGCAAACATTCTCCGGATCGATGTGTTAGAAATTTGATGGAATTTGGAGAAAAAATTAGTCCTCATAAACATGCTCAAAAAGAGGTGATTTATGAGGGCTTAATGAAGTTATGCAAAGGGGAAGAACAGCAACCGATACTAGACTATTTTTTTAATATCTATTTATGAATGTTCTGCCATATACCTTTTTGCAGCATAGGCTTTGCACGCATTAACAAGCGAAACTATGATATCCTTCATTTCTTCTGGTGATTTCGGTATCTCGTCATTGATCCAGGAAATAATACTTCCAACTTCTCCGTTAGCAAAAAATTTTGCTAAAAACAATTTATCACTTTCGCTGATTTGTTTGTATTCATCCATTTGTTCAATGATGGTATAAAACATTTCTGTAGAAATTTGAAATAAATAATCATGAAACTCATCATGGAAGGAGTGTTTTATCGCATTTTTGTAAAAGCTCTTTTGCTCTTTTAAGATGCAAAATAAATGATATAAGTTGTCTGACCATGTATCTAGAGACAAATCTTTTGTTAATACAACGATAACTTCATTACAAAAAATCCAATGAAGTAACTCGTATTTATCTTGAAAATGATAATAAAACGTTTGGCGGTTTAGTCCGCAAGCTTTTGTTATATCTGAAATCCTTACTTTATCAAAGGTCTTTTCCTTCATTACTTGTTTTAATCCATTAGAAATAGCTTGCTTGGTGATTAGTGATTCGGACATAAGTAGAACTCCCTTTTAGCAGTATTATTCGGTAACACCAAAACTATATTTTGCATTATAATTATATTATTATCAGAGCATATTATATCATGAATAATTTCGTTGTAAATAAGACAATAAGTTATAGATGAAAAATGTCCATCTGAAAAATCTTCCCGCTTCCTTTTATAATTTAAAAGTATGGTCTATATATGTATGTACAAGTTATGATTTGCTAGATTGAAATTTATTACATTATGTGGTAAATTGAAAGGAATATAAATGCCAAAGTGAAGGTCATGCAAAGACAAACATGAATGGGGAATCAAAGGTGTAGAGGAGAAGATAGAATATACGGAAGATTCTGCGATTGAAACAGTGTCAGTGGATTATTCGATAGCCAAAACAGAAGAGATTGCCAAGCTGATTGGATCTCAATTCGAAGGGAATATAAGCGGAAAAATTAGCATGAAAAAGAGTATTGAATTGCTTGAAAAATCAGGATTCGAAAAGGTAGAGTAGTATTTCTGTACAGGCATAAAAAACAGTAGATTATTTAATAAGTTGAACTATTATATTAGACTCAATAGACTCTCCCTACCTGAAAAAGTGCTTAGGTAAGGAGAGTCTATTTTTTATTCCTTTTTGCTTACTACTGTAAACCTTGAATGCTAAAGCTGTTTGCCTATAGAAGTGGCAATTAATGAAAGGATTGCTGAGTCTGAGGTGCTTTTTTATCTAAGACGATAGTAGCTATTTGTTTCTTGTTGATTTTTCAGTGCATTTAAAATAGTTGGACCAGCGCTTAATGCTGTGAATACATACAACATAACAAGATTTCTATTTTCTCGATATTACTAAACGAGTTTTACTAATTTTTTCATAAAAGAATCTGCTTTTCTTTAAAACACAGAGGAATATATGGATTGCAATTAATATATTCAAAACGAATTGAATCATAAATATAATAACTCCACCATATCCGATATCTGTGCCGTTGTATTGCCCATATATAATATACAGATATTTGTTACTACCAAATATTATAAAATATAGAATACCATATCTTACTAGCACTTCTTTAAACCTTAATTTATCTTGTTGCCCTTTTACGCTAACTGATGTCAGCCATTTTCCAATAGTTCTACCGTTAGTAAAGTAAACAATTAATATAAAGTATACAAAATAGATAACTGCATCTAATAAAATATTGTCATTTCCATTTGGTATCAATCCAACAATAAAAATATCAATTAAAAAAGCTAACAGCCGTCTGAAATAGCCAACTCTTAGTTCTTCAGGATTTACTTTATCTAACTCATTCATATTAGGAAGAAAGAAAGTAAACGCTGGG
Organism: Lachnoclostridium phytofermentans ISDg; assembly: GCF_000018685.1. Classification (NCBI taxonomy): domain Bacteria; kingdom Bacillati; phylum Bacillota; class Clostridia; order Lachnospirales; family Lachnospiraceae; genus Lachnoclostridium; species Lachnoclostridium phytofermentans. The sequence goes on from NC_010001.1 coordinate 797,092, forward strand.
GCGATGATATATCCTAAATAACCACCAAATGTATTTAAGAACAAGTCATCTACATCAAAAATTCTATAAGGCGCATTATATATTCCATATAATGCTGTGAGCTGTGTTATCTCAAAAAATAATGAAACTAAAAAAGTAATAACCAGAGTTTGTTTTATATTCTTCTTAAAGTAGTATCTTAAGTAAATTCCAAGAGGCGTAAGTAAAATTGCATTAAATGCCACTTGCAAAAAAGCTCTTTCTGTTAAAAGATATTTATAAGTGGAAGGTGCTTTAATATTTACACCGGTTTCCTTTATAATATTAGAAACAAATTTAAATGGTATTAAGTTAAAATACTTAGTATCCGGAGACTGCAAACTTTTAACATCTCTTACATGAGGTAAAGGTAAAATAACCAGGTAATAAGCTACTAATAGATACAATAGAAATGAATATAAAATAAATGTGCGAAACTTGTTAATATATCCATGCTTTTTATATTGAAAAATTGCAAAAGGAAATGTGAATAAAAAGGCAAGGAATGGAAATGTAAGTATTGCAATTTTTATGGGGAATAAGTATTCTTGCATAAAACCTCCAACTTAGATATTATCTTTTTACCGTATAAAGATAACATCTTAATCTTATTTCAATTTTAATAAATCCTACTGATTGAATCTTTAATAGCATATCCGTTCATCCAGATAATAATTTGCATATACAAAAAAATCTTATAAAATTAAGCTATCTTGTACCATAACATCAGTAGAGTATTCCAAGGCCATAGTTTACCATAATATATATTGCAAAATCAAGAATAGCAAGATAAGATTGTACAAAAGAAGTACCTTACAACATGAGTACGACCCTCTTCAAAATTAGCTTGCTAATTTAAGTGGTGAGTTTAATGAAAATCTAGCCAAAAGTATTGAAAATGCAAAAGTTGTTGAGAACATTAATATAATGGCAGAAGTTATATCTGGAATAGCAAGACAAATTAATCTTCTATCTTTAAATGCCTCTATTGAAGCTGCGCGTGCTGGAGAACATGGAAAAAGTTTTTCAGTTGTAGCGAATGAAATTGGAAAGCTTGCGAATGCTACAACAGATGCAGTAGGAGGAATTCAGAATACTATAATAGATGTACAGAAAGCATTCAATAATTTAACTGACGAAGCTAAGAACTTACTTGATTTTATTCAAAATACCGTCACTCCAGATTATAATAGTTTTGTTGGTATTGCAAAACAATATGGTAATGATGCGTTGGCAATTGAGAACAATTCCAGTAAAATTTCAGAAATGACGAATAGTGTTAGCTATATTATGGGCGAGGTAAATGAAGCAATTCAAAGTATTGCGGAGTCTGTTCAAAATGTTTCTGAAAGTAGTATACAGATAAGAGGTTCTGTATTTGAAGTTTCCGAAGTAGTAAAAAATGTTACTGAAATGTCAAAGGAACAGCAGGATATCGCTAATAACTTGAACAAAGTAGTTGGTAAATATAAACTGAAGTAAAAAACTGTTATAGATTATGGGTTTTTGTAAAACAACAGCCCTTAAGAATGAGCAAAGAAATTAGGCATGTGATTGTCTGTTTCTTTGCTTTTTTTGTAATATTACGAAATAAACCCAAATGGGAGATGAGAATTTTAAATTTTAGCAATATTCTTTCTATAATAACATTTTTTTATCAATACCATAAACAGGATTGATACATAATAGAACATTAAGGGAAAAAGAGATTTATTATCAGGTAGCACTATAACTCAATCGCAGTAGAAGATCTTGTATCACTTTATATTCCTGACATTACGATGGTAGTGCTTAAATACTAAAGATTTATTTTTTGGAAGGAGAAAATTTATATGTTGTTTGAAAAGAAGATAAAGCAAAGCAATGATCAGATGAAAGGGGAAGAAAAACTAATCAACCCGTATTATAGGAGGATTGAAGAGAAAGAATCATGTATACTAGGAACCCTTGGCATCGTAAATAATTTACTTCAATTCATAACAAAGCTAGATTATGTTAAAGAAATGATTCAGGATACCAAGGCCCAAGTAGAAATGACGGAAGCTGCAGCTACAAACAGCGAGCAAATAGCTACTGCTACGGAAGATATATCAAATTATATGCAGGAATCTAGTGTAAATATTAAGCAAGCTATTGGTGAAACAAATGAGTGCCTGAACAAAGTAAATAAAACATTCGAAAAGATTGAAAGTGATATTAACGGAATTAGCACTGTAAAGGAAATTATGGCAAAGGTAACAGAAGAAACCGTTAAAATCAATGAATTGGTTAATATTATTAAATCCGTTGCTGATCAAACAAATTTATTGTCCTTGAATGCCTCTATAGAAGCTGCTAGGGCTGGTGAGCATGGAAAAGGCTTTAGTGTGGTTGCAAGTGAAATAAAGAAGCTTTCTGAAAGCACGAAGGAGAAAGTAGATATTATTAAAGATATTGTGAAAGATCTTAGCGATAAAACTTTAGAGGCTTCTGGTGAGATAGACCATGTTGTTAACGATTTTGGTAGCACTAAAATAGCAATTAATGAAGCAACTGGGGATATTAAAGAAATTTATGCAAGCATGAATCTTGTAGAGGATAGCTTCGCATCAATTTTAGCAGATGTGGAGGAACAGACAGCAACGACCCAGGAAATGTCGTCAATTATCCAGATAATTTATGAAAAAACGGAGAAATTAAGAAATAATTCAGATAGAACTGGTCAAGCATTTTTCGAGATATCTCAACAAATTGATGAGATTAGAATCCAGGCATTATGTTGTACAGAGAACGTTGATGCAAATACCATGATTGAAATGAGCATAGCCGATCATCTGATGTGGAAGTGGAGAATCTATAATATGATTTTAGGTTATATTACGATTGATGCAGCAGATGCCGGAGATCATCACGAGTGTAGGTTAGGAAAGTGGGTATCAACTCTGAATCAGAATGACGAACGAATAAGAAACTTACTTGTGAAAATGGAACTACCTCATTCAAATGTTCATATCATAGCAAAAAAGGCAATACAGGAATACAATAGCGGTAATAAAGGAACTGCGGAGAATTTATTACATGAAATTGAGACAAATTCAAAGGCGGTAGTAGATTATTTAATAGAACTAAAAAAGTATTTATAGTATCATTGCAGAAAGGCTCTCTTTTATACAGAATCTTATGTAAATGATACATAATAATATGGGATAGCAGGAATCCGAAAAAAAAGATTCTTGCTTCTTTTTTATTTCTTTTAGTTTTCTAATTAAATTGCTTATTTCTACAAAAACATACTCAAACACGAATTCACCTCATTCACGCAACATAAATTGACAAAAAACAAAATTGTTATAAAATATTACATAGATGGTTAAATTTAGTGAAAATATTAAACCTATGATAAGAAGAGCAAAGATATGGGGAACTGAATATACGTTAGACGAAGTTATCTTTACATGGTAAAGAATTGAGAGGTGATACGATGGAACGTCAGGATGGATATTATGATGAAAAGGAGGACAGAAAAGAACGAATATCGAATGCTAGTTTATGGATAGTACTTACAATTATATCAACATTCCTTTTCTTTTTTACTGTAACTTTAAATATTAAGGAAGTCATACTAAAGTATAATGGTAATATAATTACCACCGGCTTTAAAGAGAAAACAGATAGGATAATGATACAGAAAGATGATGGCTCCTATCATGTATTAAATATCGGCGGAATATTTCCAAGTCATAGAGAGAATGAAATTGATTTATACTACTATGGAGATGATGTTACAACAGCATTACCTTTGACCATGATAGGATTTTGGATTTTTGTTGAATTCTTTTTTGCAGGATTTACAGTTTTGTGTTTTCATTTAGCAAGGAAAAATCTAAAAACTAGAAAAAATTTAATCTCGAGGTAGACATGAAGAAAAAAATAAAGAATTCAAAAAAGAGAAAAAATAAAATAAAAAATACAAAAAATGTAATAAAAAACAAAATACAAAAAATGGAAGATAAATTAATAGATAATAATAGCTATACTGATTTGGAAGATAGAAAAGTAAGTAAATTAAAGAGGCTAATCGTGATAGACTGGGAGAAATTAAGCTATTTTGTTGGAACCAGTACAGCAATTCTAGGAGTTATATTTTTAATTATAAATAAAATACATATATTACTGTATCAGCATAATTGTGAAAAAGTTTATAAAATACCTGGGAAGTATTTCTATAATAATGATGGTAATAATAAATCAGATATAATTATTTTATTTTTTTGTTTAATAATTTTTTTTAGCCCATTATTAATTAAGAAATATTTATTAAAAAGAGGTGGATTTAATAAAAGATTTAATAACATAATTATTGCAGGTCTAATAATATTCACAGGATATGTTTTGGGTCTAATTAATACTTTGAATTTGGTTACAGTTTTTGAGCTAATTGATAATAAATTTCAAATTCCTGAGTATGTTACAACTTGGATAAATAATAATTCATATTTTATAGTAATTGCAATGATTATAATTACTTTACTATCTATTTTAATTATTAGTAATAATCAAGAGGTAAATAGTATAAAACATATCAAAATTAGAAAGTTAATAAATGGAGTAGGACTAATTTCATATATTATCACTGTGACTTTATTTATTAGTGCAGCTACTATTAATTTAACAACAAAAGAAGATAAAAAATATTATGAGACTATCATTATAGAAGGTAAAAACATGGTAGTATTATCAACAATAAATGATGTTTTTTTAGTAGTTGAGTATGCCCAGAATAATGGTGAAACGATGTTTTTTACCTATAATTATATGCTTATAGATAATAATAATATTATAATTACGAATAAAGTATTTGATCCACCCCCTATGATTATCACTACTATTCCATAAAATTATAGTTCCTAAATTGATTTATGTAATTGTCAGATTGATCGATTAGGTAATGAGGTAGATGATTTCACAAACGAAAAAGCAGAATTTAGTGCGACATTACAGACAGTAAGTGCATTTTGTAATTATAATCTGATTCACAGGAAATTAATTATAACGGAATGCTGAAAAATTAGTACTTTTAGAAGAGTCATAGAATAAGTATTACTAGATCTAATCATGAGCTAAAAAAAGAATAAGATGCAATTTTTATTTACAAATCCACAAAAAAGAAAGCAGATATCTCTAAGATGATACTGTTTTCTTTTCTTGGATAATCTTCATACAAAGGCATTATTGAGTGTACACATACTAGCAAAAGTTTGCCTAGAAATAAGAAACTTTTACAACCCACTCATCCTTAGTTTTCATTACTGGTATCCGAAACGAAATAATTGTTCCATAATTTTTCTTACTTCGGATCTTTAACGCACTATCCATACCAAAGTTTAGGATCAGCCTTCGATTGGTATTGGCTAGTCCGATATGTTTAGTCGTAATATCAGATGGTTTCAATAACTCATTTAACTGTTGCAATTCTTCGGTATCCATGCCTATTCCATTATCAATAATATAAAAATTAAGGTAATTATCTCTTTCATAAATTTTGAGTTTAATATATCCTTGCCTGGAACCATTGAGTGGACGTATCCCATGATATAGACTGTTTTCGATTAATGGTTGTAATAGAATTCGAAATAAATAATAATCTGAAATCTCTTCTTCGTAATCGTAGTATACGATGAACATATTACAGTATCTTCGGTAATTGATATCAACATAAGCTCTTAAATGCTCAAGTTCCTCCCTTAACGTTACAATGGATTGCGGATCACCTAGCGCATATTTTAAAATTGTTGAAAGCTCTTGAATGATTGTATTTATGCTTGTTGGTACTTTGGTTTGTTGATAAGCTTCTAAATCTAGCAATTGTAAAGTATTAAACAGGAAATGCGGGTTGATTTGCAGTTGTAATGCAATCAATTCTGCTGTTTGCTTTTTATATTGTTTTTCCGCTATTTGTGTTTTTAAATAATCGTTTTTAATAAATGTATGAATAACCTCATTAAAGATTAAGTCATACTCATCAGTTAAGCGATAGCGCTTGTCATTCTCTATGTGAAAAATCCCCTTCTCAGCATTACTTAAGACAGTTATCAGATGATTAAACTGTTGTATATTTTTATATGTAATAAGTGTTGCGATAAATAATGCTAATACGATACAACAGATAGCTAATAGTAGCATAGTAGTTTTAAAATAATTGCCTAAGATATTGTAATCTTTTGTAGCAATTATGGATAATGTATTTAAGCCATACTGATGCGATGATTTTAGGGTGATGTAATACTCTTTATTATTTAGAGTAAAACGGGTTGGGGTTAACTGTTCTAAAGCATCTAGACTTAGTTTTCCCTCATTTAGATAATCTACAAGGTCAAAATTAAGTCCTTTCGTCTCATTCGATAAAATCAATTCATTTTTGTCATTTAATAAGATAATATGTTCCTTCTCTAAAAAGCTTGACTGCAGGAAGAAATTTGCCAAACGATTTATATCTAGATTAACAGCAAATACACCGTGTGCTAAAGAAAGCCGCATGTAAACAGTAATAACTTCTTTTTCACGACCATACTCATAAAAGGTTCTTCTACAGGTCCAAATTTTACGAGTACCATCATAATCTAGGTACCTTGTATACCAATCCTGATCAGAACATTCTGCAATATTTTGAATCCCTATACCAGAGCGTAAATATCGACTATAAAAATCAAGACTTACGTAGATAGAATCAATAAACAAATTTGAATTCAAAGAGGAATTTAAGATTGCTTGTAAATTATTAAATAGAACAATTTCTGAATAAGTCATTTCATTTTTTGATAAGATTTTTTTTAAGCTTAGAGTGATTCTTGGAGCACTAGTAAATAAATTGCTTTGATAGGTCGCGTTACCAAGCGCTGTCTCTAAAATACTATTATATGCGGTTAAGGAAGATACAGTATTCGCTTGCCCTTGGCGCTTTAAATCCTTAATTGTTACAAAGGAATAAAAAAGTAAGGTAAAAATGATAGGGATCAAAAGTATGGAAAAGTATGTAAAAAAACGATGTATAAATAATTTACGCTTCATTAATATTCCCCTTAGAACTAAGGTCAAAATCATTCACTAGCTCACTTTCCCTAAACTCTTTTGGAGTAACTCCGTAGTATTGTTTAAATGCCCTTGAAAAATTTTTGGGATTATCGTAGCCCACTAAAAATGCGATTTCATATTGCTTATATTCAATTCCTCGCAGCAGTTTAGCAGCTTTCTTCATTCTACAATTCAATAGATGAGTAGAGAAGTTTACTCCGGATTTCTCCTTTATTAATCTAGAGAGATAGCTTGGGCTCATGTTAACATGAATGGCAGCTGACTCTAAGGTTGCATCTTTTACATTTTCTTTTATGTAATTCATAGTGGTAGTAACTATTTGTTGATAATAGGACGGTTGAACCTCTGCTTCTTTAATGCATAATTTTGAATCTAGCTGCTCTTTAATTCTTTGAAAGCAAGTTAATAATTCGTCATAACGTATTGGTTTTAATAAATAGTCACTAACAGAGTGTAACAGTGCTTCTTTCATGTAGTTAAAGTCACTAAAACCACTCATAAATACTACTTTTATGTCTGGATTGAAAAGGTTAATTTCCTTCGCAATTTCGAGGCCTGACATCAGAGGCATACGAATATCGGTTAAGATAACATCGACATGATTTTTATGTACATATTCAAGTGCCTGCTTACCACTTGTAAAGGTTGCAGCAACTTGTAAACCTACCATATCCCACGGGAAAATATGAGCAGTTCCCTGGCAAATATTTTCCTCATCGTCAATAATAATTAATTGATACATGTGAATCGCACCTTTCTTGTACGTTTATCAATTAATTATAACATGATATCTTTGTATTGCCACTGCCAAGGAATGGTAAAGAAATGAATGATACCAAATGACAAGAAATGATACCTTTCTTAAAATTTAAGTATACGAAAGAGACTTTATCAAAACGCGGATACCTTTGAAAGGCTGGCTTCATCCGTTATAATAAACATATAAAAATAATGGGGGACAACAATATGAGAATGAAAAAATTATTATCATTGGCTCTATCCGTAGTCTTAGTAACTGGTTTAGCCACAGGATGTGGGAAAAAATCAGACGACATCACTGATAAGAACACGCAAGCTCCATCTCCAACAACTACTGAAGAAGTAAAAGTTACTGAATCAGGATATGAAAAGAAAAACATTACTGATGATAAAGTAACATTACGTTTTATGTGGTGGGGTGGCGATGAACGAAACAATGCAACGTTAGAAGTTATTGATAAATTTATGGAATTGTATCCAAACGTAACCATCGAACCTGAATATGGTGGAAATGAAGGATATAAAGAGAAATTAGTTACTCAGCTTTATAGTAATACTGCTGCTGATTTAATTCAATGTGATCCAGCTTGGTTCTCTGAATTAGTTCAAAATGGTGACTACTTCATCGACTATAATGATTATTCTGATTATTTTGATATTTCTGGTTTCGACTATAATTTATTAAATAACTATGGCGTTGTTGATGGAAAAGTGTTTGCTGTACCAACTGGAACTGCTGGAGCAGCACTTGTTTTAAATACAACATTAGCTGACAAAATTGGTATTGATTATAGTAGCCAATTAACATGGGATTCTTTAATTGAAATTGGAAAGCAAGTAAATGCTTATGATCCAAACATGTATTTTTTAAATCTTGATACATTACGTATTGCAGAGCAAGTAATTCGTCCTATGATCATGCAAAAAACTGGTCATCCATTTATTGTTGATTCTGAAAAGAAGATGAGTTTTACAAAAGAACAGTTAGTAGAAGTGTTAGATTACGTTAAGTTATTATATGATTCAAAGACAGTTCAACCAGCACAAGAAAGTGCACCTTTTTATAATGCAACTGAGACTAATACAAAATGGGTATCTGGTGATTTTGTAGCAGCACTTGGATTTGCATCTACTGCAAATAACTTATCGAATTCCTATGGCGGACAAGATAAAAACTTTATCTCTGTTCAAGTTCCACTTCCTGAAGGAAGATTAAACGATGGATATTTAACTGCACCACCACAGGTAATGGCAACAGCAAAAACATGTAAATATCCAGAAGTTGCAGCAGCTTTTTGGGATTTCTTCTTTAATTGTGACGAATCCATCTTAACATTGAAAGATTTAAGATCAGTACCAGCAAAAGAATACAACCGTGTACTTCTTGATAAAAATCAATTAATCACAACTCTTGTTACAGACGCAGTGAATTATGCATCTGCTTGCAATGGTATTTCTGAGCATGGCTATACGACTGGCTCTGAAATTGCTCAAATTTTAGTTGATATGGTAGAAAGTATTGCGTATGGTAACAGCACTCCTGAAAAAGTAGCTGATGAGGCAATTGTATTAATAGAGGATTTCTTATCTCAACAATAATTCTTTAATTTCAGTGGGGTTGTCGTAAATAAAAAATGTTTTACGACAACCCCATCTGTCTAGATTCATTGAATGGGAAGTAGGTTAATCCTAATTTGTATGCTTGTTAAGAACGAATTACAGGGCTGAATTGTGAAACAATTTAACTGCAAATTTGTGCTAACATCCAAATTCGCGGGTTTGCGGTAGAATGGAGATTTATATGAAAATAGATACAAATGCTGTTGTGAAAGATAAAAAATATAAAAAACGTGATTACATGGGCCTTGTATATGTAGCACCTTGGGTTATAGGCTTACTCATTTTTCAAGCTTATCCTTTCATAAGTTCCTTGATTTATTCATTTACCAAATATAATATTGCGAGTATGGAGTTTATCGGCTTTGATAACTATATTCGTTTATTCAAAATCGATAAAGAATTTTATAAGTCTGTTTTTGTTACGTTTGGGTATGTATTCATGACGGTACCCGGTAAATTAATTATGGCAATGATTGTTGCACTTATTTTAAATCAAAAACTGAAAGGAATTAATATTGTACGAACTATTTACTACATACCTTCGTTGATGGGTGGCAGTATCGCAGTATCGATTCTATGGAAATTGATGTTTATGAGTGATGGCGTTATAAATAAAATGTTAGCACAAGTCGGTATTGTAGGCCCTAATTGGATTGGTGATCCTAAGACCGCGTTACCAACTATCTGCTTATTAGAAATCTGGCAGTTTGGCTCCTCCATGGTGCTATTATTAGCTGCATTAAAAGCTGTTCCTAAGGAACTGTATGAGGCAGCTAGTGTGGATGGCGCTAATAAATGGAGAATGTATTGGAAAATAACATTCCCCGCAATTTCTCCAATCTTATTCTTTAATTTAATTATGCAAACCATACAGGCATTCCAGAACTTTACCTCAGCCTTTGTCATTACCAATGGCGGACCTAATAAATCTACCTATGTGCTAGGGATGAAATTATATACCGAAGCGTTTAGTAATTTTAAAATGGGATACGCAAGTGCTGTTTCATGGGTAATGTTTGTATTAATTATGATAATGACCATTGTATTATTTAAGACATCAAATCGTTGGGTTCATTATGATGATTAAGGAAAGGCGGATTAAAGTGATGAAGAAAAGTAAGTATAAAAATATTGGTGCATATGCATTTTTAATCTTTTTTGGGATATTCATGGTCTTTCCGATCGTTTGGTTATTTTTATCAACCTTTAAGACAAATGCAGAACTATTTGGTTCTATAAAATTTTGGCCTGAGTCCTTTCGTTTTGACGCCTATGTTAACGGTTGGATTGGAAATGGTAAGATTACATATACCAATTATTTTAAGAATACCTTCGAACTTGTGATACCAGTAGTTTTGTTCACTGTTATGTCAAGTGCAATCATTGCATATGGATTTGCACGTTTTAACTTTCCGTTGAAAAAGATAATGTTTAGTATACTAATTGGTACGTTAATGCTTCCAAATGCAGTTATCATTATTCCACGATATACCTTATTCAATAAACTTGAATGGTTAAATAGTTACTTACCATTTTGGATACCAGCATTGTTTGGATGTTTTCCGTTTTTTATATATCAGTTGATACAGTTCTTTCGAGGATTACCAAGAGAGCTTGATGAGTCAGCCTATATTGATGGTTGTGGAACGTTTAAGGTGTTTGTTAGAATTTTAATTCCATTGATGAAACCAGCACTGTTTTCAGCAGGTTTGTTCCAATTTTTATGGACATGGAATGATTTCTTAAATCCTTTGATTTTTATTAATTCAGTTAAAAAATATCCATTGTCTTTAGCTCTTAGAATGTCACTTGATATCGGTGCTAATGTTGCATGGAATCAGGTACTAGCCATGTCATTACTTTCTGTGTTACCATTAATTATTCTATTTTTCTTAGCACAGAAGTTTTTTGTAGAAGGAATAGCTACTACTGGGTTAAAGGGGTAGAATGGGGGCAGTCATAATCTTGTGTAAGCAATTAGTTTTTTAGATAAATTGTATAAAGTTTGTTAAATGCAATGAGCGAGGTAAATGAAGAGCCTCGCTCTTTTTGCTTTGTCAAATAGCAGATTTATAGTGCGATAAGCCGTTACCTATGATATTATGTTAATAAATGTTAAATGAACACTTATAGAAAGAAATCAAGTTAATGTATCATAAAATTCATAAAGGGAGATGAGATGAAAGAGAATAACGCAATTATAAAAGACATAGAAGAAAAATCCCATTAGAAACGGTTGTATCGAATACTTTTAAAATACTAAAGCAACTGGAATCTTGACAGGTTCCAATATGTCTGGAAAAACCACATTTATGAGAACGATAGGTGTAAATTGCGTCTTGGCTTATGCAGGAGCCCCTGTCTGTGCAAATAAGATGACAGTATCTTATATGAAGATATTTACATCCATGAGAGTTCAAGATGATGTTACAAAAGGAATCTCAACATTTTATGCCGAGGTATTAAGAATAAAGCAAATCATAGAATACTCTTATAAAAAGAAACCAATGTTAGTTTTAATAGATGAGATATTCAAAGGTACGAATTCTGCTGATAGAATTGTTGGAGCAACCGAGATTATCAAGGTTTTAAATAAAAATCATATCATATCTTTAGTAACAACTCATTGAATTATGTAGTCTGGAAGAAAACTCCATAATATTAGGTAATAATTATCATTTTGAAGAATTCTATAGAAATAATGAGCTGTATTTTGATTATAAAATAAAGCAAGGAAGATGTAGAACAACAAATGCAAAGCATATATTAAGAATGGCTGGTTTGTTAGTTAAAAAAACATGAGTCAATTGGCTAAAACTCTTTCAGAATCTGAAATTATATGATACATTTATAGTAATTCCAAGCAGTAACTTTACCACTAGGATTGACAAAAATATATATGGAGGATTACTTTAATGAAAATTTTGGCGATTGGAAATAGTTTTTCAGAAGATGCAACCTGTTATTTACAAAGAGTATCACAAGGTGAACTTTATGTAAGGAATCTCTACATTGGTGGTTGCAGCCTTGAGAGACACATGGAGTGTTTAACAGGCGAGTTAAAAGAGTATGATTTTCAGAAAGATGGAAAGGCATTAAGGAAGATCTCGATACAAGAGGCGCTTCGATATAAAGATTGGGATTACATTACAGTACAACAAGTGAGCGGTTTATCTGGGATTGAAGATTCTTATGAACCATTTTTAGGGCAACTTATAGAACATATAAAGCAGAGGAATCCGTCAGCAAAGATTATCTTACATAGAACCTGGGCATATGAGCAAGATTCTACGCATCAAGATTTTATTCGATATGATAACAAACAAGAGGTTATGTATGAAAAGATATGGAATGCAAGTGAGCATTATGCTAAGAAATATGATTTACCAATCATACCAGTTGGTGATGCAATCCAAAAGCTGCGTACAGAAACAAAGGAATTTGATTATTTGAATGATGGCTCTTCTCTATGTAGAGATGGTTATCACCTTACCCTAGATTATGGACGTTTCGCTGCTGCTTTAATCTGGTATCGATTTTTTACAGGAAACCCTATCGTGGATGTTACCTATGCTCCAAGGGGGACAAAAAGAAAACTTATTGACATCATTAAAAAGACGATATAGTAGTGAGTTTATTAATTGTTAATTTATAATGTTAGTAAAAGGCGGACGTATTCAATTTAATTTGATACGTTCGCTTTCTTTACATCCAAATGACAATAAAACTACCGCCTTTGCCGCACGCCATGATTACTCTATAAAAATAGATTAAATTGTTACTCTTTATTTGTTTTTATGTACTACAGTGTGACATCTTAATCTATATTATTAAAAATAGGAATAAATTGTAAAAAATACTTTAAAAATCTTTCAACTTGTAGTAAAATAATGGTGTTACCAAAAGGACAAGCTTAATAAGGGGTATTAAGTCACTGTTCATTAACAATCAGGAGGTGTGTTTATGTTTTTCAAGAAACTAGTTGCACTCGCAATGGCTGTTGCCATTGTCATTCCAATGAACGTTAATAACATACAAAAGGTTGAGGCGGAATCTACAAATGAAGCAGTAGTATATGGTAATCTAATTTATCACGACTTTGAAGCAAGCACCAATGGGTGGGGACCAAGAGGTGACAATGCAGAGGTTGTGGCACAAAGTACAGAAGAGGCATATTCAGGGTTACATAGTTTAAAAATTAGCAAACGCACGCAAACATGGCATGGTGCTACCTGCGATTTGACAAAGGAACTTACGATTGGAGAAACTTATGTATTTGGAATTTATTTAAAATATAAAGGTAGCTCTTATTCCAATACACAAAAGTTTAGCTTACAATTTCAGTACAATGATGGTGTGAATGATCAGTACAAAACAATTAAGACTTTAGAAGTAACCAAAGATAAATGGACATTAATTCAAGGTGAGTATACAGTTCCAGCAGATGCCGCTAATGCAAAGGTCTATGTCGAAACAGAATATAAGAGTTCACCATCAAGTCAAGATCTCTTAGACTTTTACATTGATGATTTCACTGCAACGCCAGCAACTTTACCACAGATTCAAAAAGATATTCCTAGTTTAAAGGATGTATTTTCAAGTTACTTCTTTGTTGGTGGAGCGGCAACTGCAGGTGAGATTGCACCAGCTCCGGCAAAAGATTTAGTAGCGAAACATTACAATAGGTTAACTCCTGGTAATGAGTTAAAACCAGACTCTGTATTAGATTACTCTGCAACCATAGCCTATATGGATGCAAATGGTGGTAATCAAGTGAATCCTCAGGTGAATCTTAGAGCTGCGAAAACTTTACTGGAATATGCAAGAGACAATAATATACCAGTGCGTGGACATACCTTAGTATGGCATAGCCAGACACCAGATTGGTTCTTTAAGGTAAACTATTCTCAGGATTCAAATGCAGCGTGGGTTTCCAAGGAAGTGATGCTCCAAAGACTAGAAAACTACATCAAAAATGTGATGCAGCTGATCTCATCAACCTATCCTACAGTAAAGTTCTATGCTTGGGATGTGGTGAATGAAGCAGTAGATCCAAATACTTCTACAGGTATGAGAAATCCTGGATCGAATAACGTAACATCTGGTAATTCTCCATGGATGCAAACCATAGGTGAGGAATATATTCAAAGAGCTTTTGAATACGCAAGAAAATATGCTCCAACTGGTTGTAAACTGTTTTATAATGATTATAACGAGTATGAGGATAGAAAGAGTACCTTTATCTTTAATATCCTGAAAGGATTAAAAGATAAGGGCTTAGTGGATGGTATGGGAATGCAGTCTCATTGGGTTATGGATTATCCAAGTATTAGTATGTTTGAGACAGCTGTTCGTAAATATAATACTTTAGGATTAGAATTACAACTAACGGAGTTAGATATAAAGCAGCCAGACAATAGTACATCTGCTTTAGCTGCTCAGGCAGACAGATATAAACTTTTGATAAATAAGGTCATTAGTTTGAAAAAAGAGGGCATGAACATTACAGGAGTTATCTTCTGGGGTGTAACGGATAAGACTAGTTGGTTAGGTGGATATCCATTATTATTTGATGGAAATTATCAAGCAAAGTCAGCATACTATTCTATCATTGATGGGATTACCCCAACAGTAACGCCATCAATAACTCCAACTGTAACACCAAAACCAACGATAACACCTACAGTAACACCAACTGTAACGCCAAAACCAACGATAACACCTACAGTAACACCAACTGTAACACCAAAGCCAACAATAACTCCTACCATAACACCAACAGTAACGCCAAAACCAACAATAGCTCCGACACCAACTCCTACTACAGTACCAGTGGAGGGAGCAAAACCGGTGGTAGTAGTAACTACGAAAAACAATGGGAACACGATAAGCCAGCAATACACAATAAATGCACTTGGTGGAACGATTGATTTGTCAAAGGTATCTATTGAGTTTACTGCCGATGGAATCATCAATCAAGAGCATAATGTTTGGGTAGATAACGCTGCGTTGCAATTAACAGTTGAACCATATTACACACCGTTAAATGGTTATGTTTCTGGGCAGTTGACGAATCAAAAACTTGTGGTTAGCATCAGTAAGAGTACGATGCTGTCAGAAGGAACAGGAAAGCTTGTTCTTGATTTACGATTTGCTAAGAAGGATTGGACGGATTTTGGTACGATATCCAATGAAGTGTTAAAGGTTTACTATAATGGAGTCAAAGTTCAATAATTAATAATTTAACTTCATCAGGTAAGTACCACGCTTCTGTAAGCTGGGTACTTACCTGTTTTAAAACTCCACATAGTGGTAATGAGATAGAGCTGGTAGCGTAAGCGGATTGCGAATATCCGCTATGATAATTCTAAAAGCTATCAAGGTTACACTTTTCTTTCAGAGTAACCTTGATAGCTTTTTAATTTAGGATAAGGAAGGGTTCGTTTTTAAATTATTTTTCTTGTTTCTTAAAATATTCTTCAAAAAACATAGTAAGCCCAAGTTCCGCACAAGCATAGCTATGTCCCATATTTTCAAACAGGTGGAATTGATAATCAAAAGAATTGTTCTCGTAAGACATTAATAAGTCTCGCATCTTTTCATTATCACATCTCCATGGATCAGATTCCCCACAGGAGTGAAAAATTTTAGGTAAGGCCTGTTTCTTTTCAATCAAGCCTTGTGCCAAGTATTTAATACTATACTTTGTTTTTTGAAGGTCTCCATCACCAAATAATATCTTTTTTTGTAATGGACGGTAGGAAAAGTCAGCATCTGCCTTATCACCAGCACCGAAGGCAGCAATATAGCCAAAGGTTTCTGGATAGGTTAATCCAGCTTGGAAACATCCATATCCGCCATTCGAAAAACCCGAGACTATATTCATCGAACGGTCAGTTGGAAGTAAAGGAAATATAGAATGAATAATTTCTGGGAGTTCCTTTCCAACAAATGTTCCATAACGCTCTCCTTCTGCCATATTAATAAAGCAGGAATTATAAACATGAGGACAAAAAACTGCGAGATGCTCTTTCTTGGCTAATTCTACTAGGTTCGTTTCCAGTGCCCATGCCATATGATCACCACTGCTGCCATGGTAGAGCCATAGAATTCTTGGTAAATTATTATTATTATCATAAATTTGTTCCGGTACAATCGCGAATACTTCCACTGTCATCCCTAATACTTTACTTGGTAAGTGTAATTGCATCACTGCCATGGAGTCACCTCCTCTAAAGTATCGGTAATAATTTCAGATAGTTTACTCATTGCATGAAACATAACCTGTTTGCTTTTAAGGGACTCAAAGTGTATCTTGTTTGGGTGAGACTTAGAAAGGTAGTTACTAAGTTTTAAATTTTGTTCATACACATTACTCAGCTCATTTGTAATCAGAGTTATATCTGTATCTAAGTTATTTATGGAAATTGAAGTTGGATTCCAAAGGTTTATTGTACTGTTTTTAAAGGTTTCTTGATCACCTAGCCACTTGGAAATATCATTTCCGTTTTCATTTACATATAAGGAATTTATATCAAACTGTCCTTCTATAGCAACTGCTTTATGATAAAAGGATGGAATGGCGAATGCTGCTAAGATAGCAGTATAGCCACCGGTGCCAATGCCGCTTATATACCTGGAGGTTCGTTCATTTTTTAATGGAAACCAAGTGGAACATAGAGAAGGCAATTCGTTCGTTAAAAAGTCAAAAAAGTTATAGTTATTCTTGGTATTTAGAAATAAACTATTATTTCCCTGTGGCATGATTAACGCACAGTTACTATGCTCAAAAAATGATTCAATTCCAAGCCGAAGCCATTGACTATGCTCCATGTTTGAATTATGTAATAAATAGAGTGTGTCCATTGGCTTATTCGATTCTGGAAGTAAGACATCGAAGCCAATAGGCATTTTTAATGTACTAGATTGTATCTGTGATTGTATCCATCTCATATGTGTATCCTTTCTTTTTCGATAGTAGTAATTTCTACATAGGACTAATAGTGTACTTTATCAGTTATAAAATAAATTTTGAAAAATTGCAATGCTCTTTCATTGTCTCACTTTTATTCATGCTAGGGAAAGTTCATAACGAGAAAAAGTTCATAGCGAGGAAAAGCTCTGGTAGTGTAACTTTTGTTAATCTCTCCACTTTACAACCTAGAAGGAATGTGAGAGAATGAAACGGATAAAAGGAAACTACTGTCTGCAATCATGAATTGTTGATGATTAGGATACAATGACTTTGGAGGACTATCATGAAAGACATCTTAGACGTTCACACCCATACTTTGGCAAGTGGTCATGCATACAATACAATCAAGGAAATGGCTTTGGAGGCATCAGAGAA
Organism: Lachnoclostridium phytofermentans ISDg; assembly: GCF_000018685.1. Taxonomy (NCBI): domain Bacteria; kingdom Bacillati; phylum Bacillota; class Clostridia; order Lachnospirales; family Lachnospiraceae; genus Lachnoclostridium; species Lachnoclostridium phytofermentans. Next base: position 814,910 of record NC_010001.1, read on the forward strand.
AGGGATCGAATTACTTGGAATAACCGAACATGCTCCAACTATGCCAGGTACTTGCCATGAATTTTATTTTCAAAATCTTCACGTTGTTCCAAGAGAAATGTTTGGTGTACAACTTCTTCTTGGAAGTGAGGTAAATATTTTAGACCATGAGGGAACACTGGACTTATCAGATCAAGTGTTAAAAAAACTAGATATTTGCATCGCAAGTATTCATCCACCATGTTACAAAAAAGGGACGAAGAGGGAAAATACTAATGCAATCGTTGGTGCAATGGAAAACCCTTATATTAATATTATTGGTCACCCTGACGATGGGAGATATGAACTTGATTATGAGACCATTGTAAAAAAGGCAAAAGAATATGGGGTACTACTAGAGTTAAATAACGCATCTGTAGCTCCTGGAAGCTTTCGACCAAACACAAGAGAAAATGACCTTACAATGCTTCAGTATTGTAAGCAACATGAAGTACCAGTTATTATGAGCAGTGATGCACATACAGCATACGATATAGGAAATCATGTATATGTAAAAGACATCATAAAAGAAGCGATGTTCCCAGAAGATTTGGTAGTGAATCATTCGAAAGAAATCTTGCTTCAGATGATAGAGAATCGCAGAAAAAGCATTTTATAAAAATCTTACTCGATTTCCATTGACAAATATTTTGTCCACAGTTAATAATGTTATTAGACAAAGGCGTCTTGGGATAGATGCTTTTGTCTTTTTTTATTCGTAGACCAGGAAAGTCTGCGAAGCATATTTTTTTCTTATTTATAGAAATAGCTTTACAACTATAAATGAAAGTTCTCCGAGGGGACGTATTTATCCTGTGGGAATAAATAAACAAAATATTGTTAGGAGGCAACTTATGAAGCAGTATACAAAGAAGGACATTTTAAGATTAGTTGAAGAAGAGGATGTAGAATTTATCCGACTTCAGTTTACCGACATGTTTGGCAATTTCAAAAATGTAGCAGTAACAACGAGCCAGTTAGAAAAAGTGCTAAATAATAAATATATGTTTGATGGATCTGCCATTGAAGGCTTTGTACGAATTGAGGAATCTGACATGTATTTGCATCCTGATTTAAATACCTTTGAAATCTTTCCTTGGAGGCCGCAGCATGGTAAGGTTGCAAGGTTCATTTGTGACGTATATCGTACCGATGGTACACCATTTGAAGGAGATCCTAGATACATATTAAAACGTGTATTGCAGGAAGCGAAAGATCTTGGTTACACATTTCACGTTGGTCCCGAATGTGAGTTTTTCCTCTTTGATATAGGGGAAGATGGGTTACCAACTACAAAAACGAGGGAAAAAGGTTGTTACTTCGACGTTGGTCCAATGGATGCTGGTGAAAATGCCAGACGAGAGATGGTACTTACATTAGAAGAGATGGGATTTGAAGTTGAAGCCTCCCATCATGAAGTTGCACCAGCGCAGCATGAAATCGATTTCCATTATGAAGATGGTCTAATTACTGCAGATAATATTATGACCTTGAGGATGGCTGTTCGCACGATAGCAAGACGTCATGGCATGCATGCTACCTTTATGCCAAAACCAAAGTCTGGTGTCGATGGTTCCGGAATGCATATTAACATGTCTCTTGAAAAGGACGGGATGAATTGCTTTTATGATCCAAACGATAAATTAGGGTTAAGTGAGGTCGCATATCAGTTTATTGCTGGATTAATGCATCATGCAGAAAGTATGACTGCAATTACAAATCCTTTGGTTAACTCCTATAAAAGGCTAGTACCTGGCTATGAGGCACCCGTTTATATTGCATGGTCACTTGTCAATCGAAGTCCACTGATCAGGATTCCAGATGGAAGAGAAGAAAGAACCAGAGTGGAGTTACGTAGTCCTGACTCAGCCACCAATCCATATTTAGCACTAGCAGTATGCTTGGCAGCGGGGTTAGATGGTATTAAGAAAAAGATGAGTCCTCCCAAAGGAGTCGATAAGAATATCTTTTCCATGAGTGATCAGGAGAGACTTGCTATGGAAATTCGCAATCTACCTGGCAGTTTAGGTGAAGCCTTGGATGAGTTAGAAAAGAGTGAGTTTATGAGAGAAGTATTGGGAAATCATGCTTTCCTCACTTATATAAGAGCGAAGAGAGCAGAGTGGTCCCAGTATCGTACGCAGGTTTCTGAATGGGAGATTGACCAATACCTTAACCGAATTTAGAGTAAAAATTGTAACGGAGGTGGTCAAATTTGCTAAGTATAATCATAGCATTCCCAAAGATTGAGGACGCGAATAACATAAGAAATATCTTAGTGAGTGGTGGATTCGAAGTAAATGCGACCTGTACTACCGGTGCTCAGGCAATCATGGTAGCAAATGAACTCGATGAAGGAATCGTTATCTGCGGTTTTCGTCTATCAGATATGATGTACCTGGAACTTAATGGTTACCTGCCTCGTGGATTTGAAATGTTATTATTAGCTTCCCCACAAAAACTATTAGATTGTGCAGATGGTAACATCCTAAGCCTTAGTATGCCTATTAAGATACAGGATCTTCTGAATACCCTTCAATTGATGACATACAAATACATGCGCCGTAAGAAAAAGGATAACGATAAACCTAAGGATCGTACCACAACTCAGAAAGAAACTATCACCAGAGCTAAGACGCTATTAATGGAACGTAACAAGATGACGGAAGAAGAAGCACATCGATATATTCAAAAGACCAGTATGGATAGTGGTACAAATATGGTAGAAACAGCGGAGATGATTTTGAGTATGATGTAATTGTATTCATTTTATACATCATAGGTATTCGAAATTCCTATCTTATGAAAGCAGCTGAAATATTGAAATTGGGCGGATATCTATTTATAATAAATCATATTAATTGTCAGAAGTATAAATTGTTAGTATGAAAATAAAATTGATACAACTTTGTGCCTGTGGTCCAAAGTTTACAGGCTTGCAGGTATGATTATTAGAGTAAAAAAGGTTTTCACAAACAAAATTGTACTTGTGGCACAAAGTTTGCAGAAAGGCATGGTAGCTAATATGAAATTTACAAAGATGCAAGGTTGTGGAAATGATTATGTTTACGTAAATTGTTTTGAGGAAACCATAAATGATCCAAATGGAGTGGCAAAAAAGGTGAGTGATCGACGTTTTGGAATTGGTTCTGATGGATTAATCTTAATCAAACCTTCTGAAATTGCAGATTTTACGATGCATATGTATAATGCAGACGGATCACAAGGAAAAATGTGCGGAAATGGTATTCGCTGTGTTGGTAAGTACGTTTATGACCATGGTATGACACAAAAAACAAGCCTAGCGATCGAAACATTAGGCGGTGTGAAATACTTAGCTTTAATTGTTGACGGCGGAAAAGTAACAGAAGTAACAGTTGATATGGGTGAACCAGAATTAGACCCTAAATTAATTCCGATTGCAGTAGAGGAAGAACAGGTAGTAAATATGCCAATAACAATTGCTGATCGCGAATTCTACATCACAGGTGTTTCGGTAGGAAACCCTCACGCGGTTACCTTTATTGAGGATACCAACTCTTTCCCAATAGAAAACTATGGTCCATTGTTTGAAGAGCATCCATTATTTCCAGAAAAGATCAATACGGAGTTTGTACAAATCCTCGACCGTAAGACTGTCAATATGCGTGTTTGGGAACGTGGATCTGCGGAAACTCATGCTTGTGGAACCGGTGCTACGTGCTCTGTGTATGCAGCTATCTTAAATGGCTTAACGGAGGATGAAGTGACAGTTCATATGTTAGGCGGTGACGTTGTCATTCGCTATGACAGAGAGAAGAATCGACTATTTATGACAGGTCCAGCTGTAACTGTTTTTGATGGTGAGATAGAGTTATAAAATGTAGTGGCAATGAGGTAGAGCTGGTAGCGTAAGCGGAAAACTTGCCTGTAGGCAAGTGGTAATATCCGCTTTGACTATGAGTAATGAAAACATGTGCTGGAATGGAGGTTATAATGTTTAAAATTAATGAAAACTATTTAAAATTACAAGGTAGTTACCTATTTTCAACAATTGGAAAGAAAGTACGAACCTATAAGGAAGAAAACCCAGATAAGAACGTGATTAGTCTAGGGATTGGTGATGTGACATTACCTCTTGCTCCAAGCATAATAAGTGCACTTCATAAAGCAACCGATGAAATGGCAGCAAAAGAGACTTTCAAAGGCTACTCCCCAGATCTTGGATATGAATTTTTACGAAGTGCAATCGCAAAACATGATTATGAAGCGAGAGGGGTTCAAATTGCGCTTGATGAAATCTTCATCAGTGATGGTGCAAAAAGTGATTCTGGTAACATAGGTGATATATTTGCAGAAAATAATAAGATAGCCGTTTGTGATCCAGTATATCCTGTTTATGTGGATACGAATGTAATGGCTGGTCGAACAGGTGAATTTAATTACACTACTGGTAAGTGGAGTAATGTCATCTATATGCCTTGTACGAAGGAAAATAAATTTGTACCGAGCCTTCCAGCGGAAACTCCTGATATCATCTATCTGTGTTTTCCTAACAATCCTACAGGATCTGCAATCACAAAGATGAAACTTCAGAAATGGGTAGATTATGCAATTGAAAAAGGAGCAGTTATTATATACGATGCTGCTTATGAGGCATACATTAGCGAAGAGAATTGTCCTCATACCATTTATGAATGTGATGGAGCGAAAAAATGTGCAATCGAACTTCGTAGCTTTAGCAAAAATGCTGGATTTACAGGCACAAGACTTGGTTTTACAATAGTACCAAAGGAGCTAACCAGCGACGGTGTTTCTTTAAATAGTTTATGGGCAAGACGCCATGGCACTAAGTTTAATGGTGCACCATATATTATTCAAACAGCTGGAGCTGCAGTTTATTCACCAGAAGGAATTGCAGAAACGAGAGAACAGATAAATTACTATATGAACAATGCACGAGTAATCCGTGATGGTTTACTTGAGGCAGGATATCAGGTATCTGGTGGTGTCAATGCACCGTATATCTGGTTACATACACCAGATGGCATGACATCTTGGGAATACTTTGATTATTTACTTCAAAATGCTTCTGTTGTTGGTACACCAGGTTCAGGCTTTGGACCAAGTGGAGAGGGATATTTCCGACTGACTGCATTTGGTACGTATGAAAATACGCTAGAAGCATTAAGAAGAATCAAAAATTTATAAATGTAAGGTACTCTTGTTTTAGGTGAAGAGAAAACCATATAAAAGAAAAAAGGGTATCTCATCTAAGTCATTTGACAGCTTTTTAAATAGATTTAAAAACAGTAATGGAGCGGGATTCCAAGAATCCCGCTCCATTACTTTATAAAGAGCTATTAATTACTAGTCTTCAGAATAAAAAACAAGGTATGAATTATTTCCATCTTTATAATTTGGATCCAATTTAATTTCGATTATACCAATAATTAGTTCCTACCAAACTTACGTTGTAAGAATTTCACCACTTCTACAATTGGAACAATTAAGAATGCAAGTCCTAAAGCAACAAGGTATTCAGGAACTGAGATATGCTCAAAACCAAAGGCAGTGTTAACACCAGGTAGGTAAATAACTGCAGTTGTAAGTATAAGACTTAGTGCCATACCTGCAATTAAGAAGATATTGTGGTGTTTCATATGAAGAATACTCTTTCTCTGGCTACGTAAGTTAAAGGAGTGGAAAATCTCAGCCATGGACATTGTTAAGAACGCCATTGTCATACCATCCTCGCTGTTTGCAATTTCCCAAACACCAGCTTCCATATAGTGTCCGATAAAATAAGCTGCTAAGGTGATAATAGTTACCATAATACCTTGATATAAAACATCAACACCAAGGCGATCAGCAAAGATACCATCCTTTGTACTTCTTGGTTTTCGTTCCATAATATCATTTTCCGCTTTTTCAACTCCGAGAGCTAAGGCTGGGAAACAGTCAGTAATCAAGTTAATCCATAAGAGATGAACTGGTTTTAAAATGGTAAAACCAAGAATGGTAGCCACAAAAATACTTAGCACTTCACTTAGATTACTGGAAAGTAAAAACTGAATACATTTACGAATGTTATCATAGATACGACGACCTTCACCAACCGCACTGACGATAGAGGCAAAGTTATCATCTGCAAGTACCATATCTGCTACATTCTTTGTAACGTCAGTACCGGTAATACCCATACCAATACCGATATCAGCAGATTTGATACTTGGTGCATCGTTAACACCATCACCGGTCATAGCTGTAATCATACCTTTTGCACGCCATGCATTTACAATACGAACCTTATGCTCTGGCTGTACACGAGCGTAAACAGAGTAGCGTTCTATTTCAGTTTTAAATGCCTCATCAGAGATTTCATTTAATTCTGATCCTGTAATGGCTTCACCTGCGTCTTGTATAATTCCTAGCTGAGTCGCAATAGCAACAGCAGTATCACGGTGATCGCCAGTAATCATAATAGGACGAATACCAGCTTTTTTACATTCTGCAATTGCATCAACTACCTCTGGACGGATAGGGTCAATCATACCAGTAAGACCTATGAAAACTAATTCTTTTTCTAAGTTCTCTGGGTTAACATCATTTGGTACACTATCATAGTTTCGATATGCAGCAGCTAATACACGGAGTGCTTTATCTGCCATTTCCTTATTTTTAGCAAGAATCTCATTACGAATAGAGTTTGTTAATGGAACTACTTTACCTTGAGATAACGCATGAGTACAACATTTTAAAACCTCATCTGGTGCACCTTTGGTGTATTGTACAATACCTTCTGATGTCTTATGGATTGTACTCATCATTTTACGAACAGAATCAAATGGTGCTTCTGCAATACGAGGTTGCTGTTCTATTAATTTATTTTTATCTAAATACAACTTTGTTGCATAGTTTACCAGTGCGCATTCCGTTGGTTCACCGACTGCATTGTTAGTTTCATCAAGCTGGGCATCGGAGCAAAGTGCCATTGCTGTAGCTAATAAGTCTTCTTTTTCTCCAAAATGATCAACCACTGTCATTTTATTCTGGGTAAGAGTACCGGTTTTATCACTACAGATAATTTGAGCACATCCAAGAGTCTCTACGGCGGTTAACTTACGGATCACCGCATTTTTCTTACTCATATTGGTAACACCAATACTGAGAACAATGGTAACAACAGTGGCAAGTCCTTCAGGAATAGCAGCAACAGCCAAACTTACTGCAACCATAAAGGTATTTAAGGCAACCTCACCATTAATTGTTTCAGCAGTTAATAAACTAAATCCGAAAATGAATACACAAATACCAACTACAAGTATGGTCAAGATTTTACTTAATTGTGCCAATTTAATTTGTAATGGTGTACGCCCTTCTTTTGCATTAGCAAGTGCATCTGCAATCTTACCCATTTCTGTGTCCATGCCGTTTGCAGTGATAACCGCAGTACCACGGCCATATACGACAACACTACCCATATAGACCATATTTTTTCTATCACCAAGAGGGATATCTTTCTCTTTTCCAAGAGTTAATTGCTCGATTTTTTTGTTTACTGGGACACTTTCTCCAGTAAGAGCAGCTTCTTCCACTTTAAGGCTAGCACTCTCTAATAATCTTGCATCTGCAGGAATTGCATCGCCTGCCTCAAGTAGAATTACATCGCCTACAACTAGATCTTCACTTTTAATGCTTTGTATCACACCATCCCGAAGAACTTTGCTTGTTGCAGCTGCCATTTCTTGAAGGGCTTCAATTGCTTTTTCAGCCTTACTTTCTTGTGTTACTCCTAGGATTGCATTAATAATTACTACCGCAAGAATAATTAATACATCAGCGAAGGATTCGTGTGCATAGGCAGCAGTGATACCAGAAATAGTTGCTGCACACAACAGGATAATTGTCATAGGATCTTTCATTTGGAAAAAGAATCTAGTAATCAGTGATTCTTTCTCCGCTTCTTTTAATTTGTTCTTACCGTTTTTTAAAAGCCGTTCTTCGCTTTCCTTTGATGTAAGACCAGTCGATTGACTCTTAATCTCTTTTAGTACATCATCAGTAGATTTTAAGTAATAGTTCATTCAAATCTCCCTTTCTTATTTGTGTGATATCTACATAGCAATTAGATGAAATCGTATGTATTACCTTAAATTTAATCTTGGTGTAAACCATCAGTGAATTATAGCTGCACCATACTTATCCAAAGAGAAGTATTTATAACCGTGTTTTGCTTACAAAGAACATTGTATAGAAAGTAGAATTTGCTCAAAATAAATCATATGAAACATTTTACATATTAGTTTAATGTAGAAACGTTTGATTTATTTAGAGAAAAATTTCTAATTACTATCTACTGGATAGTGTTGACCAACTATGCAACAAAAAAACTCATGTATAACTTAAAATAAAAGTTATACATGAGTCTCATTCTCTAAGGCAAGCCAGGCACGAAGCCATGATGTTGGAAATTGCCGCGTAAACAAATGTTTACGTGAATTACTCCCCCACTATACTGGATATTGGATTAAATTTAATTTTGGTACAAATGGTAACCATTTGTTATAGACCTATCATACCAGATTTTTTTGAATAATCAAGCATTTTCATTATATTTTAATGTTAACTTAATAATACAACAAGTTTTTATTGTATTAAATCGGATTATTGCTTACACTAAAGTAGTGTGAAATAGTAGACATTTCATACAAATTTCTGCCTGTGGCCAAATTTGCAGGTGTTAGTAGAATAATAGTTAGTATGCTTTAGGAGGATGATAGATATGATATACCCATCATTATTAAAAAAAGGTGCTACGATTGGAGTAACAGCTTGTTCTGACGGAAAACCAGATGTTTTAGATGCAGTAAGACTTGATCATGCTAAAGTACAGCTAGATAAGTTCGGTTATAAAGTTCTTGAGACTAAAAATACCAGAACTAGCTTTAAAAATCGTAGTTCTTCTGCTATGGAACGCAAGGAACAATTAGAAGAGTTGTTAGAAAATGACGAGGTGAAAGCAATCATAATGGTCTCTGGAGGAGATTATTTATTAGAGATGTTACCACTTCTTGACTATGATAAATTCGTAAAGAATCCAAAATGGTTACAGGGATATTCTGATCCAACGGGTCTTTTATATACTGTCACAGTTGGCTGCGATATTGCTACCGTGTATGGATGTAATTTTTCTGATTTTGGTATGGGGGAATGGCACCACTCCTTAGAGAATAATATAAAATTGTTACAAGGGGAGGCCGTGAAACAAGATAGTTTTGACTTCTACATGGATGGATTTAAGAAGAAGGGAACAGGATATGAAGGATATGATTCTGACAAAGAGGTTTGCTGGAGAAATGCACGCGGTGAAGATGAGGTCTTAATAGAGGGAAGATTTCTTGGCGGATGCCTTGATGTGTTATTAAATCTTGTTGGAACAAAGTATGATAAAACGACTCAGTTTATAGAAAAATATAAAGAGGATGGAATCGTATGGTATCTAGAAAGCTTTAGTAGGGATTCCGAAGAATTATTTACTGGTCTATGGAATTTAAGAGAAGCTGGATGGTTTCAATATGCCAAGGGATTTGTTTTCGGTCGTCCTTGCTTTTTCGAAACGCACACAGATACCACATACGAAGAGGCTATCTTGTCTGTTTTAGAAGAGCTTAACGTACCAGTCATCTTTGATGTGGATTTTGGACATAAACCACCCCGTATGGCAATCATCAATGGAGCGAAAGGGAAAGTTTATTGTAAAGGCAATTCAGGTTATATATATCAAGAAACAAAAGAGTAAGGGAAAAGATTAATCATTATATGTTATGGTATTTTTGTTTATTGTGGGTATTAAAGAGAGTACTTTAGTATTATAGAAATATCTTGATATTCCAATTTTTAGTGATATAATCGAGTAAGATAGATATAAATGGTAAAATATCAATTATGGTGATATAAATACCAAAAAAGATAACAAAAAAGATACCAATAAAGATACCAATAAAGATACCAATAAAAATACCAATTATAATGGGGTCATAAAGTGAATGAGTTAATTTCTGAGTTAAATTCCCGTGGTGTTAATTTTATAAGGGGAGTTGATATATCAATGCTCTCGAAAAAGGAAAATAGAGGGTACTATGTTGCTATTCTATTAGGTATAGTTCTAAGACCTGACTATATCATTCGTATATCAAAAGAAAATATAGCGGACCATTCCGAGTTTGGAGTAAAGGAGCATCTTGCTCTCAGGAATACGGAAGTGCATTTTGCATGAGTACCATTTTGACGAATGCCCCGTTCCCTACTGAAAATAGACCATTTATAATGCCTAAATGTGATGAATGTACTGTTTGTAAGGACATATGCCCAACAGGTGTTATACATGGCTCTATATGGCAACCAGGCATGAATAGAGATTCTATAGTTGATGTGTACCACTGCGATGGATGCTTAAAATGTTTAGTTCATTGCCCCTGGACTCAAAAGTATATGAAAAATATTATTGCTAAATAATGTAAGATATCAATAAAAATAAAATATCAATAAATAAGAGATCAGTAAATAAAATATCATTCAAAATACAAATTACATAATTTCAATCATATAATTTTATTATTTAGAAGTACCATCTGATCTTGGTACAGATTTCGTACGCGAAAAATTAATATGATGTAAAAAAGTACCAATGTGGATACGCATGGTATGCAACATAAGAATTGCCTAGAGTATCGATGGCTTAATTATGAAAAGTATGAAACTTTTGAAAGGAGATTCTTCTTTGATATGAAGGAGGAGAGAGAAAATTCCGTACTACGAAAGCTAAAAAAAGCTAGCTACAAGGTTGTTAAAACGGTTCAGAAATATTGTAAATTAAGGGATACAGCTCCTTCCGAAAAAAACTATACCAAAGATGAATACAGCAGAACAATGGATTCTACCAGTGAAACGACAAATCAGGATTCAAGTAATAAAGTTAGTCATTCCTCAGATAACAAAGATAATGGAAAGAAGAATCGTTACTATTGGAATTTACTTAAAGATAGTATGAGAGAAGAGCTTAAAAATAAAGGTATCCTCTCAATGCTTTATTTTCCATGCTTATTTGTATATTTAGAGTTATGTTTTCATCTTTTAGTCTTTAAGAAAATAGATAGTAACATCATATATCCAATGTTTATGGGCATTGCTATGGGATTTATTCTAACAGCAGCAACAAGCATATGGAAAGAAAAAATAAATCGTATACTCACTATAGTCTTAACTGTAATCACCAGTATATGGTTTAGTGTTCAGCTGGTATACGGGCATATTTTTCGAACATTCTTATCACTTTATAGTGTCGGAGAAAATGGTGGTGATGTGCTAGAATTTTGGAGAGAAGCTTTGAATGGAATTCTTGCTAAATTACCAGGTATTTTTATTTTATTACTTCCGATTCCAGTATTAATAATACTAATAAAAAGAGTATCCTTCCAAGAGAAAAGACATCCTTTATTTGCGGGAGTTCAGATTCTATCGGGGATTGGATGCTATTTGACATTCTTACTATTTCTTTTACTTCCAGGGAAAATGCCACATACTCCATATGATTTATACCACATCGACTTTAATCAAGACCTAGGAATAGAAAAAATCGGACTAGTAACGGCAACATGTTTTGACATACGAAATGTAGTATTTGGGGCTCCAGATTTTAAGATGGGCGGAGATGTGTTAGCATCGGTGGATTTGCCAAAGGTAACGATTACACTGTCTCCGACAAAAGCACCGACATCGAATAAGGATGTGAAGTCAGCATCAACTGGAAACTCACCGACTCCGTCGCCACTTCCAACCCCTACTCCAATAGATACTTCACCGAATGTTGTTAATATAGATTTTACAAAGCTTGCGGAAGGAGAAAATGATGTATCAATTAAAAATCTTCATCAGTATTTCTCAACGGTAACACCAACGAATAAAAATGAGTACACGGGTATGTTTGAAGGTTATAATCTGATATTTCTTACTGCGGAAGGATTTTCACCTTGGGCGGTAGATCCAGTTGTAACTCCTACTCTTTATAAACTGACACATTCAGGATTTGTATTCGAAAATTTTTATACACCGATTTGGTGGACTAGTACAAGCGATGGTGAATTTGTTGCTTGCACCGGGTTAATACCAAATGGGACGAATAGTTTTACGAAGTCAGCTAAGGGTGATATGCCGTTATGTTTGGGTTGGCAGTTTAAAGAGCTTGGTTATAGTACGAGAGCATACCATGATCATAGTTATAAATATTATAATAGAAATTTATCGCATCCTAATATGGGATATGATTATAAAGGCGCGAATGGTGGCGGATTAGAAGTGAAACCTACGTGGCCGGAGTCTGATCTTGAGATGATGCAGGTTACCTTACCAGAATATATTAAGGATGAGAAATTTCACACATATTATATGACTGTTAGTGGTCATATGGAATATAACTTTTTAGGGAACTCAATGTCTGCCAAGAACAGAAGTTATGTGGAAGGCTTGCCATATTCTGATGATTGTAAGGCTTATATTGCTTGTAATAAAGAACTTGATTTAGCACTGGAGTATTTGATAAATAGCTTAGATAAAGCTGGAGTTTTAGATAAAACAGTGATTGTTATGAGTGCAGACCATTATCCATATGGACTTACCATGGATGAAATTAACGAACTTGCAGGTCATAAGGTAGATGAAAATTTTGAATTATATAAAAATAATTTAATTTTGTGGAATTCTAAGATAAAAGAGCCGATTGTTGTGGATAAGTTCTGTTCAAGTCTTGATATTATGCCAACGATAAATAATTTATTCGGAATTCCTTATGATTCTAGATTATTTATGGGGCAAGATATACTCTCCGATGCACCGGCACTTGTTATGATGTCAAATCAGAGTTTTATAACAGATCATATTAGGTATAACTCAAAAACTGGAGAAGTAGTAAAGCTTGATGATGAGGAATTACCAGAGAACTATGTAAAGGCATATGTCAACATAGTACGAAACAAATTTAATGTATCCGGAAGCATGATAAAAAACAATTATTATCATAGTATCCTGAAATACCTTAATTTGGAGACCTATGATAAAAAATAAATACCCCCTTGCAACGCTACAATATTCATGATATGATAAGGCATCATTTTATATGATGAAAGGCAATGAAGGAGACTTTAGTACACAGATGTGTTTAGCGACAGGAATGATACGTCACCGACTGAGAGCGTGTCTTTGACTCTATGTGTATTACGGAACACTCTGGAGCTCGTGAATTGAATCGATATCGGTCGGTAGTAGGTTCATGCGTCGCACGCGTTAAGTGTCAAGAGTGGAGAAGCAAGGTGTTTCTCAACGTGGGTGGTACCGCGGGAATCTTTGGGCAATTATGTGGCTTGTGATTTTTATAAAGTCTGCTTGCCTTATGTACATAGAATTCTCGTCCCGGAATAATTGTATCGTGATTTTTCACGAGCATTTGTTCCGGGACTTTTTTATTTATAAGAAATTAATCAGTAATTACTTGTAAATGTACCTTTTTTAGGTGAAAAAGTTTCCTGGAACAAGGAAAAAATAATCTAGAAAAGGAGAAAACAGTATGCAATTTGTAACAGGTAAGAAAGAAGAAAAAACAGTTTTATTAAGCGAGATCATTTCTGGAAATTATACTCACAAATCCGTTGTATTGCGCGGTTTCGTTCACACCGTACGTGATATGAGTGAATTTTCGTTTCTTGTAATTCGAACCTTTGAGGGAATTATACAGTGTGTTACTTCAACAGAAGTTACAAAAGATGTAGTTGCCTCACTGAAAGAAGGCATGACGGTAGAAGTACAGGGTGAGGTGCATGAGGAATTAAGAGCACCAAATGGTTATGAAATTATCTTAACAAGATTATTAATATTATCTGAGCCAGCGAAAGATAGTACTATGCCATTACCAATCTCTAAGTGGAAATTAAATACTTCGCTTGAGGCAAAGCTATCCTTAAGACCAATCGCTCTTCGTAACATAAGGGAGAGGGCAATCTTTAAAATCCAAGAAGGTATCGTAAGAGGTTTTCGTGATTTCTTATTCTCGGAGCACTTTACTGAAGTTAGAACACCTAAGATTGTTGCAGGAAATGCGGAAGGTGGTGCGAATGTTTTTAAACTAGAGTACTTTGGTAAAAAAGCATTCCTAGCACAAAGTCCTCAGTTTTACAAACAGACAATGGTGGGTGTTTACGATAGAGTTTTTGAAGCAGCACCAGTATTTCGTGCAGAAAAACATAATACTACGAGACACTTAAATGAATATACAAGTCTTGATTTTGAGATGGGATATATTGATTCCTTTGAAGATATTATGAACATGGAAACTGCAATGTTGACTTTTATCTTTGAATTACTTTCTAAAGATTATAAGAAAGAATGCGAAATCTTAGGGATCAACTTACCAAAAACAGATAAGATTCCAGCGGTACGTTTTGATGAGGCAAAGCAGTTGGTTTCCGAGAAATATGACCGAAAAATAAAAAATCCGTTTGACTTAGAACCGGAAGAAGAAGTTTTAATTGGACGTTATTTTAAAGAAGAATATGATTCTGACTTTGTATTTGTCACTCATTATCCTTCAAAGAAACGACCATTTTATGCGATGGATGATCCAAGCGATAAAAGGTTTACTTTAAGTTTTGATTTATTGTTTAAAGGAATGGAGATTACTACTGGTGGTCAAAGGATTCATAATTATGAAGAACAGGTAGCAAAGATGAAAGACCGTGGTATGAATATAGAGGACTTCGAACACTACCTTATGATTCATAAACATGGAATGCCGCCACATGGAGGGTTAGGAATTGGGTTAGAGCGTTTGACGATGCGCTTACTAGAGGAAGCCAATGTAAGAGAAACATCGTTATTTCCTAGAGATGTATCACGACTTGAACCATAAATAAATTCTCCAAATGATAAAACTAAGATCCAATAAGAAAATAAAATGTTAATTTCATAGAATGCAATTTGTTATAAGAAGGGAGTATCACATGGATATCACTGATCAAACCATAGAATATGTTTCAACATTAGCAAAGCTTAGTTTACAACCAGAAGAAAAAGAAAAGGCGAAGAAAGATCTTGGTAATATTTTAGGATACATTGATAAAATGAAGGAATTAAATACAGATGGAATAGAACCAATGTCACATGTACTTCCTATGAAGAATGTATTTCGTGAAGATGTGGTTACGAATGAAGAGAACCGCGAAGAACTTCTTAAGAATGCACCAAAACAAATGGATGGTTGTTTTATGGTTCCAAAGACCGTAGATTAGTGTATTGTTTTGAAAATAAGACAAAAGCACAGAAATGAGGGAAAACATGGAGATAACAAAATTAACTGCCATAGAGCTTTCGAAAAAGATTAAACAAAAAGAACTCTCAGTAGAGGAAGCAGTGAAAGCAACGTTTTCTGCAATAAAAAAAAGGGAGCCTTATTATCATAGTTATATCACTGTGAATGAAGAAGAAGCACTGGAGCAGGCGAGTAAAATTCAAATAGCAATAGAAGCAGGAAAATTTGCAGATTCTCCTCTTGCAGGAGTACCAATAGCAATTAAGGATAATATTTGTGTAAAAGGGATGCGAACAACCTGTGCGTCAAAAATATTAGAGGATTTTATACCTCCTTATAATGCTTCTGTAATAGAACGATTAAAAGATGCGGGAGCTATCATTCTTGGTAAGACAAATATGGATGAATTTGCGATGGGGAGTACAACAGAAACCTCCTATTTTGGAGCTACCAAAAATCCTTGGAATATAGAATGTATCCCAGGAGGTTCAAGCGGTGGGTCAGCGGCAGCTGTTGCAGCGGAAGAAGCATTTATTGCTTTGGGAACTGACACTGGAGGCTCTATTAGACAGCCAAGTGCTTTCTGTGGTGTGACTGGAATAAAGCCAACGTATGGAACCGTATCCAGATATGGATTAGTTGCATACGCTTCCTCCCTTGATCAGATAGGTCCAATCGCTCGCAGTGTATCCGATTGTGCTGCGACACTTCAAGTTATATCTGGTGCAGATGACAAAGATTCTACTTGTGTAAAAGCAGCATCTTATGATTATGTGAGTGCATTAAGGTCAGATGTTAGGGGCCTAAGAATAGGGATACCAAGAGGATATTTCTCGGAAGGCCTTGACGCTGAAGTTAAAAAACATGTATTAGAAGCGGCAGCATTTTTTAAGGAGCAAGGAGCTATAGTAGAAGAGTTTGATTTGGAAGCTGTAGACTATGCGACACCAGCTTATTATGTTATAGCATCTGCCGAGGCTAGTTCTAACCTTTCCAGATACGATGGTGTAAAATATGGTTACCGAACTGCAGATTTTGATGGCTTACAAGAATTATATAAAAAGACGAGAAGCGAAGGCTTTGGTGAGGAAGTAAAACGCAGAATGATGATCGGATCCTTTGTATTAAGTTCTGGATATTATGATGCTTATTATAACAAAGCACTGAAAGTGAGAGCCTTAATAAAGCAAAGCTTTGACCGTGCATTTGAACGATTTGATATTATACTTGGACCAACAACTCCAGCGGCAGCACGAAAACTTGGACAGAGTTTATTCAATCCTGTGAAAATGTTCCTTGGTGATATCTACACAGTTTCTGTTAATTTAGCAGGTCTACCGGCAATTAGCTTACCATGTGGGTTAAGTGAGGAAAGTTCATCCGACAAGTCGGCTGGTATGCCAATTGGATTACAATTAATCGGAAAACCTTTTGGAGAAAAAGACATAATAAGAGCTGCGTATACTTTGGAACAGACAAAAATATATCAGCGCCCAAAGTTAATTGATTAAAAGGTATGTATGTGCTGATATGGAAATTTGAGAGAAATAGTAGACATTCAACATCTTAATATATATGCGTGTTAAAGCACGCGAATAGGAGTTAGTGTGAAAATAGAAAGCAATTTTCACACTTCTTATTTAAGATTCAATCTGCGAACAGATTGAATATGCATGGGTGTTAGTTTGAAAAAATAAAGATTTTTCAAACTTGCAACAGAATGGAGGTTAGTATGAAAGTATATGAAACCGTCATCGGGCTCGAAGTTCATGTTGAGCTCGCAACGAAATCTAAAATATTTTGTGGTTGTACCACACAGTTTGGTGGAGAAGTTAATGCACATTGTTGCCCCATATGCATGGGGATGCCTGGAACGTTACCAGTGTTAAATAAAAAGGTTGTAGAGTTTGCGATTGCAGCAGGACTTGCTATGAATTGTGATATTACAAAAAACTGCAAGTTTGACCGCAAGAATTATTTTTATCCGGATTTACCAAAGGCTTATCAAGTGTCTCAGCTTTACCTACCAATCTGTAGGAATGGCAGTATTGAAATAGAAGTGGATGGCATAAAGAAAAGCATCGGAATTCATGAAATTCATATGGAAGAAGATGCTGGAAAGCTAGTACATGACCCTTGGGAGGACTGTACCTTAGTTGACTATAATCGTTGTGGAGTACCACTGATTGAAATTGTAAGTGAACCAGATATGCGCAGTGCAGAAGAAGTCATTGCTTATCTTGAGAAACTAAAATTAATTCTACAGTATTTAGGTGTATCCGATTGTAAGATGCAAGAGGGATCCCTTCGTGCGGATATTAACTTATCAATAAGAGAAGTCGGGGAACCAGAGTTTGGTACTCGTACTGAGATGAAGAATATGAACTCTTTTAAGGCGATTGCGCGTGCAATTGAGGGAGAAAGAAAACGCCAAATAGAGCTTCTTGAAGATGGAAAGAAAGTGATACAGGAAACAAGACGCTGGGATGATAACAAAGATACAAGTTTTGCGATGAGAAGCAAAGAGGATGCCCAGGACTATCGTTATTTTCCAGAACCTGACCTAGTTCCGATGGAAATCAGTGAGGAATGGCTTACTGAGATTAAAGGTAGAGAGCCAGAGCTTAGAGATGCGAAGATGCTTCGTTATGTGAAGGAATATGAGATTCCGGAATACGATGCAGGGATTATAACAGGATCCAAAAATCTTGCAGATATTTTCGAAGCTACGGTTTCTTTATGCAATAAGCCAAAGGAAGTAAGCAATTGGTTAATGGTCGAAACGATGCGTTTGTTAAAGGAATCTGAACAAGATGCAGAAGAGCTAAAACTTTCCCCAGCGAATTTTGCTAGTCTAATTGAACTCATTGATGCTGGAAAAATCAATCGAACCATTGCAAAGGAAGTTTTTGAACAAATCTTTAAGGCGAATGTCGACCCAAATGCTTATATTGAGGAACATGGGCTTGGTATGGTGAGCGACGATGGCGTAGTTCGAAGTACAATAGAAAATATCTTGAAAGAGAATGTTCAGTCTGTATCGGATTATAAGAATGGAAAAGATAAGGCATTTGGTTTCTTAGTTGGGCAAACAATGAAGGCAATGAGAGGAAAAGCAAATCCAAGTGTTATCAATGAAATCTTACGTGAGCTCTTATCTAAAGCTTAAACAATATTCTAAGATTATTAATATAGTTGCTATAATATTCTAAGCATATTAATATCGGTATCATTATCTAAGCTTGTTAATATTGGTTGCAAAGCTTAAGCGGAATCGATATAATGGAAATGGAAAATAGAGGATACAGCTTTTTAGTGTCGGAATACAACGTGCTAAAAATTGTATTATAGTTTTAATCATAAGATTATTAAATCTTTCGCCCAGTAAGTTTGTGTCTACGCTGCAACCACAAACTTTATGATATGCATTGTATTGCAAGTAAGATAACAAGCAGCGTAGAAATGAGGATATTTGTGCAGGAAAAAAGGAGAGAGAAAAGGATTGATGTAACGCTTTATTTGAAGATTTCTACTTTATTTAAACAAGATAATGTATTAGTTCAGAACATTGATGCTCCAATAACGGTAATAAATATTTCTCGTGGTGGAATCGGATTTTATTCTAAGAGTAATTTGCCTATCGGATTTTACTTTAATGCTTGTATACAGCTGGGAGATGAAGATGCGAAGCTCTATTGTGTTGTAAAGATTATTCGAGCAGAAGAGGTTAAGGAAACCTCTCATGCTTTATATGACATAGAAGAGGAAAATGATCAAAGTATCTATCGATATGGTTGTGAATTTATCGGAATGGCACCTGTATTATCCTATATCTTTGAAAATTTTGAGAAATCACTGGAAGACTGATTCGAATATTTTGCAAGGTACATGTTTGGAATGTATAATAGCATAGAAAATCCTATGAAAAGTGCTATAACTTTTGAAAGGAATTTTCTATGCTATTTTTGTTTAGTGATACTTCATTCTTCTTTTAATCTATTTTTTGGGGGTGCGTATCAACATAAGAAGGGGTACATTGATTTATATAAGAAATAGTTCTTGCAATTATCAGCCCTACAAGTTTTGTGGCTTCTTCCTCAGTAGAGATATTAGGGACAAATCCCGCTGCCATATTAGAGTGCCCTCCACCGTCACCAAATCCAGCAAGTATAGTTTTAATAAAATCACTTGCATCTACTAATGGTAAAGCACTACGAGCGGAAAACTTAATTCCACCTCCACGATAGGAATATACCAAAGAAAACTCTATTTCTGAAATTGTAATCAAAAAATCACTGACGGTTGCAATCATAGCTTCAGAACAATCGTTACCGATGTCTGCAATGGCAAGCGGGCCATAAGTTTTTAAATTTTCAATTGCTTTTTTATAACTAACTAAATCGGACAATTGAATACTGCTTTTCTCTAATGACCGTAATTTTTTATTATTCGAGCAGTGATATAGATGGCTAAAAACAGTGATATCCAAGAGATTCACACCTCTTGTCATATTGGCGGTATCGATTTTTATTCCATAAAGAAGTGCTGTAGCTAAGTCTGATGTGATTGGGATATTGTTTTCTAAGAAATAGCTAGTAATAATGGAAGAACACGCACCAATATCGCTTCTTATGTCGTAAAAACGATAACAAGCAGTGTTTTGTATTTGATGATGATCGATACAGGCGATGACTTGACCATTGGTGTCCGCCATATTAATATTGCCATTCTGACCATCTACGATGATGATTTCATCTTCTGGTACCAAGGAAACATCTTGCAAGGGATATATTTCGATGGAGAGAAGTTCTAGCATCTTTAATGTATTGACTTTATCGATTATCCCATGATAAATGATAGTTGCATATTTTCCTCTTGCCTGAAGCAATACTTGCAATCCCAGTGCAGAAGCCAATGCATCCTGATCGGGATAATTATGCATTAATATATAAACATGAGGACGTTCAATGCATTCGATCAATTCATCTAACTTAGTCATGGAAATATTCCTTTCTTTGGAAAGCATAATTTGATTATAACATATTTTGAATACCTTCACATAATCTATCTTTTGTAATATTTTTAAATTTAATCATGTTGTGCAAGATTGTATGTATGAAGTAATTTCTATTTTCTTTTTGGATTTTTAGGGAACCAACCTTTTTCTACTCTTTTTTCTTGCTCAATTAATTCACCAATACTCCAAAGATTTGTAATTCCAAGCACAGCCAAGCCTGCACTTATGATAACCTGTGTTGCGAATAATGATAGAATCAGCATCGCAATACCAACAACAGCAAAGACTGGCCAAATTTTTTTAGTAAAATAATATTCTGCCTTTATAACAATTGGATGATATAATCCGATAGCTAAAAAAGAGATGAAACCGATTATAATGCCTGTATATTCCATGAGACCTCCTTTAAATATATATGATTTGTGTTTTTAGTATTACTCTTATGTATAATAAAAGAATTTTATCACAATTTTGTTAAAATTTAAAATAAAAGATGAAAGAAGCCATTTCAATAGTATTTACGTAAAATATAATCATTATAAATGCTTCGAGAGAAAGAACAAACTATTGCGCTTACTAAAAAAGTATAGTAATATGAAATTACAATGTACGACTGGCGGAAACTGTAGGAGACTACAGGTGGGGATAACCCACAGGGAGTACATTTAATAACAATAAGAGCCGACCGCCTGGGCCACCACCTTCGATGATATCCATGATGGATATCCGTTGGCAGTAGCTCAGGTGGTTTTTTTATGCATATTAATCTGCAAATAAGGGAAAGGATGAATGGATGATGAGAGCTTTAATCAGTGTATCAGACAAAACAGGAATTGTAGAATTTGCGAAGGAATTAGTTTCTCTTGGAATCGAGATTATCTCAACGGGAGGTACTTACAGTAAACTGAAGGAGGCTAATGTTCCTGCTATTGAGATTTCAGACTTAACTGGATTTCCAGAGTGTCTTGACGGAAGAGTAAAAACCTTACATCCAATTGTACATGCTGGCTTATTAGCGATTAGAAGTAATGAGAGTCATATGAAGCAACTACAGGCCTTGAATATTGAAACGATTGATATGGTAATTGTAAATCTTTATCCATTCAAAGCAACGATCTTAAAAGATGGAGTTACGAGAGCAGAAGCAGTTGAGAATATCGATATCGGTGGACCAACTATGCTACGTGCTGCTGCTAAGAATTATCAGGATGTAGCTGTTGTGGTTGACCCAGCAGACTACAGTATTGTACTTAAAGAATTAAAAGAAGAAAAAGAAGTATCTTTAGATACTAAGTTTTATTTGATGCAGAAAGTTTTTATGCATACTTCTAGTTATGATACTATGATTGCGGACTATTTAAGAAAACAAAGAAATGATTATGAACTTCCAGAAACCTTAACAATGACCTTTGAGAAGGTTCAGGATATGAGATATGGTGAGAATCCTCATCAAAAGGCAGCCTTTTATCGTGAAATAGGTAAGAAACAAGGCTCCATTACGGATGCGGTTCAGCTAAATGGAAAAGAGTTATCCTTTAATAACATCAATGATACCAATGGTGCACTTGAATTATTAAAAGAATTTACAGAGCCAACCGTAGTCGCTTGTAAGCATGGAAATCCATGCGGTGTTGGTAGTGATACTGATATTGAAAAAGCTTGGGATAAGGCATTCCTAGCAGATAAAGTATCTATCTATGGTGGAATTGTAGTAGCAAACCGTGAGATTACCTTGGCAATGGCGGAAAAGATGAAGAGTGTATTCCTTGAAGTAGTAGTTGCACCAAGTTACGAAGTAGAAGCACTAGAGATTTTTAAGACCAAGAAGAACATTCGAATCCTAGAATTAAAGGGGATTGAGATCACTCAAGAGGAAAATGCTTATGATCTTAAGAAAGTAAATGGTGGTTTGATTGTTCAGACAATTGACAGTAAGTTGTTGATAGAAGAAGAGGTGAAGGTAGTTACCGATCGTACCCCTTCTGAAAAGGAAATGGAAGATCTTTTATTTGCTTGGAGGGTTGTAAAGTTTGTGAAATCAAATGGTATCGCTCTAGCAAAGGATAAACAAAGTATAGGGATTGGACCTGGTCAAGTAAGCCGTATTTGGTCAACGAAGCAAAGTATTGACCATGCACAAGAATTAATTGGTCAGAATGCAACGAAGGGTGCAGTACTTGCTTCTGACGCCTTCTTCCCATTCGATGATTGTGTGGAAGAAGCACACAAAGCAGGAATTACTGCAATTATACAGCCAGGTGGTTCGATTCGTGATGAGGATTCTATTAAGAAATGCAATGAATATGGTATCACAATGGTATTCACGGGGATGAGACACTTTAAGCATTAACACTAAAAAGTGGGTAATCAAAACAATTTGTTTTGAATTACCCACTTTTCTCATCCATTTTCGCTTGTTACAACCCCATAAATCGAACTTTATATTTAAAGTATGATTTCAGTCTGATTATAACTTTGTTACGTTAGCTGCCTGAGGTCCTTTTTCGCCTTCTACAACTTCAAATGCAACAGCTTCGCCTTCTTCAAGAACTTTGAAACCATCCATGTTAAGAGCTGAGAAATGAACGAATACATCGTTTCCTTCTTCGTCAGAAAGGAAACCAAAGCCTTTTTTAGCATTAAACCACTTAACTGTACCTTTTTTCATAAAAAGTGCCTCCTGAAAACTGTTAAAAAATATGTAGTGCCTACAATTATCGATTGGATAATCTATTGAATAATTTAACATATTTTTAATAAATTGTCAATTTCTCTTTATCAAATATATAGAAAATTTTGTTTTTTTAGGAAAATATTTGTCATCAATTTCAAAAAAAGGACATACTACAATCCTGTTTTTTATATGACAATCCATGGGAATTATGGTATAATTGAAAAATACACAAGTGAAACACGAGTGAATCATTCGTGATACATAGTTGTAATTACCAAAAACATAGATGATTAGAGCATCAAATTGTGAACAAACAGTTTGATATCGTATAAATATGAATTGTCAGTGTTACACTAATTTACAGTATGGTTACCAATGGAAGGAATCGAACATACCTCCGATTATCTAAGGAAAGTAGGGAAAAGAATGTCAAGATGCGTTAAACAAAGCAAAGAACTCCTTCATATGCCGGCGTATCAAATAGAATACGAAGAGGAGTTAAATGATAGCAAGAGTTTAGGACTTGTATTTCGTCATAAAAAATCGGGTGCTAGAATCTGTGTGGTGTCGAATGAAGATGAGAATAAAGTATTTACAATTGGTTTTCGAACTCCACCAAAAAACAGTACGGGTGTAGCTCATATTATTGAGCATACAGTATTATGCGGATCGAAAGAGTTTCCAGCAAAAGACCCATTTATTGAACTTGCGAAAGGTTCTTTAAATACCTTTTTAAATGCAATGACTTACTCGGATAAAACAATGTATCCTGTAGCAAGTTGCAATGAGAAAGATTTTCAGAATCTGATCCATGTCTATATGGATGCGGTATTCCATCCTAACATTTATTATCGTAGAGAAATTTTTGAACAAGAGGGATGGCATTACGAACTAGAGGATGTGAATTCGGAATTAAAATATAATGGAGTTGTTTATAATGAGATGAAGGGAGCGTTCTCTTCACCAGAACAGCAATTATTCCGTGCAATTCAGGCTAGCTTGTTTCCTGATACTCCATATGGAGTAGAGTCAGGTGGTGACCCTGATTATATACCAGATTTAAGTTACGAGGAATTTTTAGAGTTTCATAAAAAGTTTTATCATCCTTCGAACAGCTATATTTACCTGTATGGAGATATGGATGTAGAAGAAAAGCTAAACTGGCTTGATGAAGCATATTTAAGCACATTTGACACTCTTAAAGTCGATTCTGAAATCCCAATGCAAAAAGCCTTTGATGGTCCAAAGAAGATTATATCATTATATCCACTAAGCGATAGCGAAAACGAAGTAGATAATACCTACTTAAGCTATAATGCAGTAATTGGAACATCCATTGATACTACACAGTGCATGGCATTTCAGATACTAGAGGCAGCACTACTATCTGCCCCTGGAGCACCACTGAAGCAAGCCTTAATTGATGCTGGTATTGGAAAAGACATCTTAAGTAGCTATGAAAATGAAATCCTACAACCAACCTTTACGATCATTGCAAAAAATGCGAATGAGGAGCAGTTAGAGAAGTTTCTTTCTGTTATTACCTCAACCCTTGAAAAAATAGTAAAGGATGGATTAAATGAAAAATCACTATTAGCTGCAATCAATAACTTAGAATTCCGTTATCGTGAAGCTGACTTTGGACAATTTCCAAAGGGACTACTTTTTGGTATCCAGATGTTTGGAAGTTGGCTTTATGATGATACGAAAGCATTTGATTATATGCATGGTAACCGTGTCTTTCAGTTTTTAAAGAGCAAAATTAATACAGGATATTATGAAGATTTGATTAAAAACTATTTATTAAATAATACACATGCAACCTACTTGGTATTAAAACCGAAAAAGGGATTGACTGGGGAAAAAGAAGCAAAATTAAAAGAAAAGCTTGAGCAGTATAAAAATTCTTTATCCCTGGAAGAGAAAGAAGCAATAGTAGCTTCAACAAATCACTTAAAAGAGTATCAAGAAGCACCATCAACAAAAGAGGAGCTTGAAAAAATTCCACTTCTTACGATTGATGATATTAAAAAGGATGCACAGCCGCTTCATAATAAGGAATGCTCTCTTGAAAACTTACCAGTTCTTCACCATGAAGTTTTTACTAACGGAATTGCATATATCAAATGTATGTTTGACTTGAGTAAGGTACCAGAAGAACTTGTTCCTTATCTAAATTTATTGGCAACTGTTCTTGGTTATATCGATACAGAAAACTATAGCTTTTTAGAGCTGTCGAATGAGATTAATATCCATACAGGTGGTATAAGTGCGGAACTGATTACTTTCAATAAGAAGATGGATCCAGATACGTATACTCCAGTATTTTCGATGAGTGGAAAGGTGTTATATTCAAAAATCGATAAGTTATTTGAGTTAATTAGGGAAATCCTTCATCACTCTAACTTAGGAGATACCAAGCGCCTTTTTGAAATTATTCGTGAGGTTAAGTCAAGAATTCAAATGAGAATGAATTCTGCAGGTCATTCTGTTGCGGTTGATCGTGCATTTTCTTATATTACACAGAGTGGATATTATACAGAGGAAACGAAAGGTATTCGTTATTTTAGATTCCTTGCAACATTGGAAAAAGAATTTGAATCTAGAAAAGAGGAAATTGTATCTTCCTTAAGAAAGTTAAGTGAAATCATTTTTACAAAGGATGGTATGGTGATCAGTATAACAGCTGAGCAAGATGGTTTTGAACAGTTAACAAAGACATTACCTGGATTTACCAACTCCTTATCTGGTACTCTAGATACTAGTAATGGTAAAACTATCAAGGAAACTCTAAAAGCTGCAAACTTTAATTTCCCAGTAGAGAAATTAAATGAAGGTTTTATGTATTCTGGTCAGGTACAATATGTTGCTCGTTGTGCGAATTTTGTAAATGCAGGGTTTAAAACGAATGGAGCACTAAAAGTACTAAGAACAATTATGTCATATGACTATTTATGGAATAATGTTCGTGTAAAGGGTGGGGCCTATGGTTGTATGTGTCAGTTTGCTGGACTGGATGGTTCTGCTTATATGGTATCTTACCGCGATCCAAACCTTACTGAGACGGACGAAACTTATCGTAAAGCTTATGAGTATACTGAAAATTTCACCTCAGATGAGAGAGATATGACGAAGTATATCATAGGAACGATGAGTACTGTAGATACACCGCTTACCCCATTGATGAGAGGAAGCCGTTCTTTAAATGCCTATATGAGCGGTACTACAATGGATGATATCAATCGCGATCGTAGTGAAATCTTAAGTACAACACAAAATGAAATTCGTATGATGGCACCGATTGTAAAAGAAGTATACAACGCAGATAACCTCTGTGTAATCGGTAATGAAGAAAAAATTAAGAAGAATGAACAGATGTTTCAGGAAATTAAAGCATTATTTTAACCTCATCAGGCAAGGAACTTGCCTACTTCAGCAGGAGTAGGCTCCTGCTGAAGTGCCACGTAGTGGCAATGATGTTAATGAGCAAGTAGCGTAAGCGGATTGCGAATATCCACTTTAACGTAAATCAATAATGAGATATAGTGGCAGTATTTTGCCACTATACTCTCTAAAATAGGAACAGGAGCGAAAGATGAATTACCAAGAAAAGAAATACAAATCAGGATTTGCCACCTTAATAGGAAGACCAAACGTAGGGAAATCAACATTAATGAATCAACTCATCGGTCAGAAAATTGCGATAACCTCAGATAAGCCACAAACAACAAGAAATAGAATACAGACGGTATATACAGAGGAACAGGGGCAGATTATCTTCTTAGATACTCCGGGAATTCATCAGGCAAAGAATAAGCTCGGTCAATTCATGGTTAACATTGCCGAACGTACAATCAATGAAGTTGATGTGATTCTATGGCTAGTAGAACCATCTACTTTCATTGGAGCAGGCGAACAGCATATTATTGAGAAGTTAAATAAAAGCAAGACTCCAGTTATCTTGGTTATCAACAAGATAGATACTGTCAAGAAACAGGAGATTCTTACCTTTATTGATGCATATAGGGATAAGTGTAATTTTGCTGAAATCGTACCAGTATCCGCACTAAAGGGAGAAAATAAACAACAATTAATTGATGTAATTTTTAAGTATCTTCCTAATGGACCAATGTATTTTGATGAAGATACGGTAACAGATCAACCAGAACGTCAGATTGTTGCTGAATTAATTCGTGAGAAGGCATTACGTTTGTTAAGTGATGAGATTCCACATGGAATTGCTGTGACGATTGAACGTATGAAGGAACGTCCTGATGGTAAAGTTATAGACATAGACGCTACGATTATCTGTGAGCGTGATTCTCATAAGGGAATTATCATTGGAAAACAAGGTGCTATGTTAAAAAATATCGGTATGAAAGCAAGAGTAGAAATTGAAAATTTGTTAGATACCAAGGTATTTCTTCAATTGTGGGTGAAAGTTAAGAAGGAATGGAGAGACAGTGACTTCTTGATTAAAAATTACGGATACCGAGAGGATTCTGAATATTAGTATTTTTTACGCCGCAATACGGTATGCTAAAAACAAGTATGACTACTTTTTATCTTGTCAAGGGGAAATTTTATAAGATGACCTAGTCTATTTTTATCAGTTTAGAATCGGTTGCTTCGGAGATGATATAAGTGTAAGCTACAAAAGAAATCGCAAGGAAATGTTACTTAACATGGAGGATTCTCCATGGATCTTTTGAGCTCATAAAAAATCATTTAGGGGGCATGAATGGTGAAAGACGAAGAGTTTTGGAAGGTATTTGAACAGACAGGTGAAATCAAAGATTATCTAAATTACACAGCTTGTACGAGAGAAAGAGAACCTGAAACTAAGAAGGAGACTAGGGATGACCGGTACGGTTACAGTTACAGGGATTGTGTTAGCAACAATACCCATCGGTGATTATGATAAAAGACTCACGATACTGACAAAAGAACGTGGAAAAATAGGAGCATTTGCCAAAGGCGCTAGAAGACCAAACAGCGCCTTATTGGCATGCTCACAGCCATTTACGTATGGAGAGTTTCAACTGTATGCAGGTCGTAATTCTTATAATATTCAATCTGTTAACATCAAGAATTATTTTGGTGAGCTAAGAGAAGATATTAGTTACGTTTACTATGGTCTTTATTTCTGTGAGTTTACGGATTATATGACGCGTGAAGGCAATGACGAAACTGAGATGCTAAAACTACTGTATCA
Organism: Lachnoclostridium phytofermentans ISDg; assembly: GCF_000018685.1. NCBI lineage: Bacteria > Bacillati > Bacillota > Clostridia > Lachnospirales > Lachnospiraceae > Lachnoclostridium > Lachnoclostridium phytofermentans. Next base: position 843,171 of record NC_010001.1, read on the forward strand.
GTCCCTCAGAGCTTTATTAAATCCACACATTGGGACAAAACTTGTTCGGTACATTTTTGAATTAAAGATAATTAGCCTAGGTGGAGAGGCACCGCAAGTATTTGAATGCCTTAATTGTGGCACAAAGGAGAATTTAAGTAGATTTAGTGCGAGCGCTGGTGGTTGTTTTTGTGAGAGTTGTAAACAAAAGGCGACGGATGGTAAAAGGATTTTAACGTCAACGTTATATACTTTACAATACATAATATCAGCAGATGTAGAGAAGCTATATAACTTCACAGTTACAGAGGAAGTCTTTCGTGAGTTAAAACAGATTGTAGACTGTTATCGGGAAGATCGAATTGAGCATCGAATGAAGTCGTTAGAATTACTTTCTATCTTATAATTATTTAAATTACGTCTTATTTTAAACTTACGTTTTTTTAAAGCTTACGTTTTATTTTAAAGCTTATGTTTTATGTTTGAAATAATGCGACTTAGAAACAAGTATTAAGCTCCTTTGTATGCAGTATAAGAGTTTTTACGGGGATAATCACCAAAGTTATGCTTGAAAATATATAAAATTAAGGTTACAATATTAAAATTAGTAGAAACTTCATGAATAAGCAGATACGATTTATGTTTTGATAGCTTAGTAAGTTTCAGAAATGATAGAATGATGAAATGTGAGGATGATTGTTATGGAAAAGACAATGGAGAAAATTGTTGCTTTAGCTAAGGCAAGAGGTTTTGTATATCCGGGGTCTGAAATATATGGTGGACTTGCGAACACTTGGGATTACGGTAATCTTGGTGTTGAGCTTAAAAACAATGTAAAGAAAGCTTGGTGGACTAAATTTATTCAGCAGAATCCATATAATGTTGGTGTAGATTGTGCCATCTTAATGAATCCACAGACTTGGGTAGCAAGCGGTCACCTTGGCAGTTTCTCTGATCCATTAATGGATTGTAAGGAATGTCGTGAGAGATTCCGTGCAGATAAAATAATTGAAGATTATGCTACAGAGAAAAACCTTACTCTTGAAGGCTCTGTTGATGCTTGGTCTCATGAAGAAATGTCTGCATACATTGAGAAAAACAATATTCCATGTCCAACCTGTGGAAAGCATAACTTTACGGATATCCGTCAGTTTAACTTAATGTTTAAAACATTCCAGGGCGTTACTGAGGATGCAAAAAATACAGTATATTTAAGACCAGAAACAGCACAAGGTATTTTCGTAAACTTTAAAAATGTTCAGAGAACATCCAGAAAGAAGATTCCATTTGGTATCGGTCAAGTTGGTAAGTCCTTCCGTAATGAGATTACTCCAGGTAATTTTACATTCCGTACCAGAGAGTTTGAGCAGATGGAATTAGAATTCTTCTGTGAACCAGATACAGACCTTGAGTGGTTTGCTTATTGGAAACAGTTCTGTATCGACTGGTTACAGACACTTGGTATCAAAGAAGATGAGATGCGTGTTCGTGATCATGAAAAAGAAGAATTATCCTTCTATTCCAAAGCAACATCAGATATTGAATTCTTATTCCCATTTGGTTGGGGTGAGCTTTGGGGTATTGCAGATAGAACAGATTACGATTTAACACAGCATCAGAATGTATCCAAAGAAGATTTGAGCTACTTCGATGATGAAAAGGGTCAGAGATATATCCCTTACGTAATCGAGCCATCTCTTGGTGCTGACCGTGTAACTTTAGCTTTTCTTTGCGCAGCTTATGATGAAGAAGAAATTGCAGAGGGAGATGTTCGTACTGTACTTCATTTCCATCCAGCAATTGCACCAGTTAAAATTGGTGTGCTTCCATTATCAAAGAAATTAAGCGAGAATGCAGAAAAGATTTACACAGATCTTAGTAAGTATTATAACTGTGAATTTGATGATAGAGGAAATATTGGTAAACGTTACAGAAGACAGGATGAGATTGGTACACCTTTCTGTATTACTTACGATTTTGACTCCGAAACAGATGGTGCAGTTACTGTTCGTGATCGTGATACAATGGAACAGGAAAGAATCAAGATTGAAGACTTAAAGGCTTATTTTGAGAAGAAATTTGAGTTTTAATATATAAGAAAAAGGGCAAATGAAAAACCATTCGAAATTATTCTAAATGGTATTTCATTTGCCCTTATTTTATTGGCTCTATGTCAAGTCTTGGGGTATAATTGTTATCAATCATGCTCCATTACTGGATGTAGAGCTATTTTTATATTTGGGGCCTATAACATATATTTTTGGGCATACGAAATAAACCTCGTGCCAGTCTATTGTTATTTAGTTACAAGAGTGTAAAATACGAGTACGGAAACGTTCAAAGTTTCGAATACCATAGGAAATACGTTTAAGAACTTTTATCTTATTATTAAAACCTTCTGTTGGTCCGTTTGTAATTCCATATTTAAAAGAATTTAATATTTCTTTTCCCCAGTGACGGTATGTGGCAGCACATTTTTCAAACTCTGCTATACCAGAACTTTCTGCATTGCGAATCCATTCGTAAAACTGTGTTCTCTGAAAGGAGTACTTAGTACTTTGACAAATATCATAAAACCATTCTTTCAACATATGCGCTTTTCGTAAGTCATCATTGTAATAAAGCATCAAGTCACATGCTTTTTTGTATTCGTCTTCTAGTTTATGATAGCGTGTTAAAATCAGTTTATGGCTTCGTTTATAGTATTTTCTTAAAGAAGTAGGCATTGTTTTTTGAAGTCGCTTTCTTACATTTTCAATTGCCCAGGTGACTTGACGAATAAAATGATATTTATCAATAATTACTTGTGCATTGGGGAAATAGCTATGGGCTAAATCCACATATGGCTGCCACATATCACACACAAAATATTTTACACGATATCGCTCGCTACGGTTTATATTCCGAAAATAGGCAGATAAGTGAGGTTGTGTGCGGTCAGGAAGGATATCCATAATGGAGCGCTGCTTTGGATTAACGATGATACATTGATACTTTCCAGTCTCAGCATTGCCTTTATATTCATCAATGGATATCGCGTCTTTTAAAGAAGGGCAAGTATAATGGATTGTGTCTAGAATCCTTACAATAGTAGCGGATGAAACATTGGCTTTATTAGCAACAGATTTTAGTGAAGTAGTATCTCTTAATTCATTTACTATGTATTGAGTTAAGCGAGTAGATCTTTGCTGATAACGAGCAAGGAAAGAATACTTTTCACTAAATCTTTTTCCACAAGAACATCGATAACGTCGCTTTTTTAAAACTAGGTAACAATGCTTTAGTTGAAAGGGCAAGTCCTTGATGGATTGCCAACGGTAATCATGAATTTGCTTGGTATGGCGACCACAGCAAGGACAAGTTTGTACGCTAGCCTTTGTTTCAATAAAGATTTTTACATAGGAATCCCCATGAATTATATTTTTTACTTTTACCTCTTTTAAATTTAGTAGTTTATTGATACAATAATTATGCATTTATGCAACCTCCTGGTGATTTGTTTCGAGACTGGCACTGGGAGGTTTTTTATTATTATAAAATAAAAAACGTTGGAGTAGCGAATTAATTTCACATACCCCAACATTTATTATAGAGCCATTTTATTATTCGATTGGCCAACACTCCACTGATTTTAGGAAGGATTTTGCTAATATAAAGTGTCCAGGAGAATTCCCTCCATTTGGATGAACGCGGTCTACGGAAATGCCCATATGATGTAGGTTCTTTTGTGCTTCATCAAATTCCTTTTGAACATCACAGAAGATAACCTGATACTCCTTAGCTAGTTCTTTTACAACAGATGCAAAATCGCGAACCATAGCGGTCATAGGATCTGTTTCATTCTTATCAATATAGTAAGGGGCGATAAGGACCATTCCCTTTACCTTATCTTTCGTCATTTCAATTAGCTCGCGATATGTTTTTATGTACTCTTCTTTGCTAACCCAAATATTTGGTTCAAAAGGACGATCGAAATGTCTCCAAACATCATTTACTCCAATCATCATGGATACCCAATCAGGGTTTTGATCTAATACGTCTGTTTGCCAGCGTGCCCGTAAATCACGTATGGTATTACCACTGATTCCTGTATTCAACACATGGATTTTTAATTCTGGCAAAAATGCAGTTAACATACCGGATACTAACTTTGGATACCCCTCGCCAAGACCATAGGGAGCTTCACCAATAGGGCGAACTCTACCTACATCTGTAATGGAGTCTCCGGTAAAAAGTAATCTGCTACCTGTTTTAATCTTCATTTCTTCTACTTTCCTTTCTTTGATGTCTATTTGTTTACTTGTTCCCAATGGAATATCAAGCAAATTTCTAACTGAACTTCATCTATTTCAAATTTAACTACAAAATAGTTAGTAAATTTGGAATACCATAAGTTAAAAAGAGGAATTTAACCTCAGACTTGGAGTATACGATCTCCATAATTCAATACTTCATATAAAAAAATGTAGGTTGCTGAATGAAAATAAGTAGTCCGTAATCATTATATCATAATCTAGAAAAGGAAACTATTACGGAATTTTCTTTTATATGGAGGCATGAATTTTCTTGTACATTGATGAAAATAAAAGTGTAATATGGTTGCTAAATAAGTTCATTTGTAAGATTTTTGTAAGTTCTTACTTTTTTTATAAAATCAAAAATAAATACCATAATATAGTAAAAATTAAAAATATTGTATATAAAAGGAAGTAAAATACAGTATATGAAACTTTGTACAAATGGTATAACAAAAACATTTTAGCAGAAGATTACTTGTTAATAATGACTTCATAATTAGAATTTAATAACAAATGCACCCAAATATATGAAAGCACTTCCAATTATATCTAGGATTTTTTGTACATATTGTGCTATGTAAGCATTTACAAAAATCCAGTTTTAAGCATTTGTGCACAATACACAAAAATATAGGTGATAATGTCGTATAAAATATCGAATTATTCAAAAAAGTATTTCCAATGGACTAACTATGTGCTATAATCGTATATGGCGACTATAGTCAGGCTTTCAGTTTTAAGTAAAAGTACATAAAGATAAGCCTCAATATATAGTCAAACATTTTTAGGAGGTAATACCACATGGCAAAATGGGTGTATATGTTTAAAGAAGGCAACGCCAATATGAAAAACCTTCTTGGTGGCAAGGGTGCTAACTTAGCAGAGATGACTAACCTTGGTCTTCCTATTCCACAAGGTTTTACTGTTACTACAGAAGCTTGTACCGACTATTACAACAGCGGCAAAAAAGTCACAGATGATGTACAATCTCAGATTTTCGAGGCACTTGGCAAATTGGAAGAAATGCAGGGAAAAAAATTCGGTGATAATGAAGATCCGTTATTAGTTTCTGTACGTTCCGGTGCAAGAGCTTCTATGCCTGGTATGATGGATACAATTCTGAACCTTGGTTTAAATGACGTTGCTGTAGAAGGATTCGCAGCTAAAACTGGTAACCCAAGATTCGCATACGATTCTTATAGACGTTTCATTCAAATGTTCTCTGACGTTGTTATGGAGATGAGTAAGACCTTCTTTGAAGGTATCTTAGATGAAATCAAAGAATCTAAGGGTGCTAAGTTTGACACTGACTTAACTGCAGAAGATTTAAAAGAAGTAATTACAAGATATAAAGCTATTTATAAGAGCAAGATGGGAGAGGATTTCCCACAGGATCCAAAGGTTCAATTAATGGAAGCTGTTAAGGCAGTTTTCCGTTCTTGGGATAATCCACGTGCTATTGTTTACCGTCGTATGAATGATATCCCTGGTGATTGGGGTACCGCAGTAAACGTACAGGCAATGGTATTCGGTAACATGGGTAACACTTCCGGTACTGGTGTAGCATTTACACGTAACCCTTCTACTGGTGAGAATGGTATCTACGGCGAATACTTAATCAATGCTCAGGGTGAAGACGTTGTTGCTGGTATTAGAACACCTCAACCTATCACAAGATTAGAAGAGGATCTTCCAGATTGCTTTAAGCAGTTTATGGAGATTGCACATAAATTAGAGAATCACTATCGCGATATGCAGGATATGGAGTTTACGATTCAAGAAGGTAAGTTATACTTCTTACAGACACGTAATGGCAAAAGAACAGCTCCTGCAGCAATTAAAATTGCTTGTGATTTAGTTGATGAAGGCAAGATTACTCCACAGGAGGCAGTTCTTCGTATTGATGCGAAGTCCTTAGATCAGTTATTACATCCTACTTTTGATCCAAAGGCATTAAAAGAAGGTCATGTAATTGGTTCTGCTCTTCCTGCATCTCCAGGTGCTGCTGCTGGTAAGGTTTACTTTACAGCAGACGAAGCAAAAGAAGCACATGAAAAGGGTGCAAGAGTTATCTTAGTTCGTCTTGAGACATCTCCAGAGGATATCGAGGGTATGCATGCATCTCAGGGTATCTTAACCGCTCGTGGTGGTATGACATCTCACGCAGCAGTAGTTGCTCGTGGTATGGGTACTGCTTGTGTATCAGGTTGTGGAGAAATTAAGTTTAATGAAGAAGAGAAATATTTCGAACTTGGTGGAGAAAGAATTAACGAAGGTGAATACATTTCCTTAGATGGTTCCACTGGTAAGATTTATCTTGGAGATATTAGTACGATTGAAGCTAGCGTAAGCGGATACTTTGGAAGAATTATGGAATGGTCTGATGAATTTAGAACACTTCAGGTTAGAACAAATGCGGATACTCCTGCAGATACTCTAAATGCAGTGAAGTTAGGAGCAGAAGGGATCGGTCTCTGCCGTACAGAGCATATGTTCTTTGATCCAGAGAGAATTCCTAAGATCCGTAAGATGATCTTAAGCAAGACTGTAGAAGGAAGAGAAGCAGCATTAGATGAGCTTCTTGAGTTCCAGAAAGCGGACTTTAAGGCTATGTTCGAAGTACTCGAAGGAAAGCCTATGACAGTTCGTTACTTAGACCCACCTCTACATGAGTTCGTACCAACATCTCATGAGGATATTGAACAGCTTGCTATGGACATGAACCTTACTGTTGCTGATGTAAAGGCTACTTGTGATTCACTTCATGAGTTCAACCCAATGATGGGTCACAGAGGTTGTCGTCTTGCTGTAACTTATCCAGAAATCGCTAGAATGCAGACTCGTGCTGTAATGGAAGCTGCAATTGAAGTGAAGAATGAGAAGGGTTATGACATTATACCAGAAATCATGATTCCACTTGTTGGTGAGAAGAAAGAGTTAAAATTTGTTAAGAATATCGTTGAAGAAACAGCAGAATTAGTAAAGAAAGAGAAAAATTCCGATATTGAATACCACATTGGTACTATGATCGAAATTCCTCGTGCAGCTTTACTTGCTGATGAGATTGCAGAAGAAGCTGAATTCTTCTCCTTCGGTACAAACGACTTAACACAGATGACCTTTGGTTTCTCTCGTGATGATGCTGGTAAATTCTTAGATGCTTACTACAAGAGCAAAATTTACGAGTCAGATCCATTTGCAAGACTTGACCAGAATGGTGTTGGCCAATTGGTTAAGATGGCTTGCGAAAAGGGCAGACAGGTTCGTCCAAACCTTAAACTTGGTATCTGTGGTGAGCACGGCGGAGATCCATCTTCCGTTGAATTCTGCCATAAGGCTGGTTTAACTTATGTTTCCTGTTCTCCATACCGTGTGCCAATTGCTAGATTAGCAGCAGCACAGGCAGCATTGAACAATAAATAGTAACAAAGTATAAGCCTGTGCTGCTTAGCACAAGGCAGCATTAAACAATAAATAATTGTAATATATTGAAAAGCAGTCCTTTATGGGCTGCTTTTTTTCATCTAATCTGAACTAGAGGCAAATAGTAATAATACACTGCTGAAAAGAATTACTAATCATTAGTCCCATCAGTGCTCCATAAATAGTAGAACTATAAGGGTTTGATGTGATAGGACAGGAGCCACTAGGGCAACCAACTTTTTTGTAATAAATATAACCCGACAATCCACCAATCACAGCTCCTATCAACATTTTAATTATCATGATTTCCTCCGTTCTTGCACATGTATTTTGCGCCTATAAAGTTTTTTAGTTGAATAATGCGGTCACAAACCATTTGAGTGAATGATTGATAAAACTTCACTCTAGTTTCGTAATTACGCAGGACCATTCCCTATAATGATTACGTTTGACATTTTTAACACATCTTTTAAATACTATGTCTTGTGTTCTATTGGGATTATAGCAATTAGTATAGGTTACTTCTGTGATGAAATCACATGACCAATTATTTGATAAATTAATTAGACAAATTTACTTGAAATAAACATAAAAATGGATATGAATTGCTTAACTCATATGTAGAAAGTCATAGAATTTTTAATTTATTGTTATAAATGCACAAAAAAACCAATTTACTTTGTTGATTTTACAGCTAGATAACCATTCATGTTAATGCTAATATATCAGTACTAATATATTAGTTGGGTTTTCTTATAAAAATTATTTTCAGGTATTACACATCTTAAGGAGGAAAGGGCATGTTTAACATCATTTCTGGTATTTTATTAATTGCCACATTCATCGCTCTAATTGTTTATTGTATGAAGGGCGGAAACTTATTAATTGGATTCATTGTTACATCAATACTTTGGTGTATCATAGGTAGAGTTCCCGTCACCACTATTGTTAATGATGTATTTCAGGCATCCGTTGAAAGTTACGGAAAAACCATAGCAATCATAGTATTCGGTGCTTGGTTTGGTAGAGTATTAGTTGATACTGGTATCGCTGGGTATATTATTAAAAAGACTGTAGAATTAGCAGGAGATAAGCCATTAGTTACAACTTTACTTTTAAGTGTAGTTTGTTCCTTAATTTTTACTAGTGCTTTCGGTGTAGGTTCAGTTATGGCAATCGGTATGATTGTATTACCTATTCTTATGTCATTAGGTATTGATAAAAAAGTCGCTTTAGGTACCTATATGTTTGCTGTAGCAGCTGGTATGTATTTAAATATTGCTTACGTAAGCCAGTTCTTCGCAGTATTCCCTAACATGACTTATGATAACAAATACATACGTTTCGCAGTAATTGCAACTATCATTCATGTAGCTATCATGATAATTTTTATTTTATTCAACTACAGCAAACAGAAAAAAGGTAAAGTACGCGCTTGGGCTGCTCAGGCCGCAAGTAAAGAAGCGAAACCAATCGCTTGGTACAGTGCAATCGTTCCTTTTGTTCCAATCGCTATGGTTTCCTTCTTCAAATGGGCGCCAGTGCCATCCTTCTTATTAGCTATCTTCTTGGGATTGTTATTTACAAATAATTTACGTTCCTATAAGCTAGCTGTAGAAAAAGTACAAAAAACGTTATACGATGGTATCGCTGATAGTGGTTTGTTAATTGGTATGTTATATAGCGTTAATATTTTCCAGGCTGCTGCAAAACAGGTAGCACCAATCCTTTCTGACTTACTTGGAAACTTTATTCCATCATCACCAGTAGTTATTTTAATCGCTATTTGCATCCTTGCACCTCTTGCATTATTCCGCGGACCTTTAATGATTTGGGGCTCCGGTATCGCATTAGTTTCAATTTTCCAAGCTATGGGCGTATTTAATGAAGCATACCTGTTTATGTTATTTTTAATACCACCAGTTGCTATCGTAGCATCCGCTTGTCCTACACAATCTTGGACTATGTGGGGATTAAGTTACACAAAGGTAGAACCAAAGCAATACATAAAGACCAACTTACCTTGGGCATGGATTATCTGTGCGGCAGTTGAAGTTGTAGGTTTCATTTTAATAGGTATGAAATAATAGTTCTTATTAACAAGAGAGCTGGTCTTGACCAGATAAAGGCAGACCAGCTTTTTTGATTAATAATAGTTAGACTTTACCACGGAGGAATGATTATGAGTAAAAGAGCAATTCGTATCGGTATCGACGTTGGTGGTACCCATACTAAGGCTGTAGCTATAGATAATAATACGAATGAAATCGTAGGCAAAGGATCCGTTATGACAACACATCATGATGAACACGGTGTTGCCACAGGTGTTGTTGAAGCATTTAAAAAATGTCTTTCTGAAAATAATATCCAACCAGACGAAGTTATATTCATCGCTCATAGTACCACGCAGGCTACGAATGCGCTACTAGAAGGTGACGTTGCAAGAGTTGGAGTTGTTGGTATCAGTGGTGGTGGAATAGAAGGTTTTCTTGCTAAGAGGCAAACCAAGATTGCCAATATTGACCTAGGAACAGGACAAAGTATCGAAGTTGATCACACTCATTTAAAAATAAAAGAAATGACACCGGAAAAAGTAAAAGAAACTTTAAAAAATTTATACGACCAAGGTGATAGAGTTATCGTAGCAAGTAAAGCGTTCGGTGTAGACAATATGCGAGAAGAGCGTCTAGTAGCAGAGGAATCTGAAAAAATGGGAATCCCATGTACCGTTGCATCAGATATTACTAAACTCTACGGCTTAACAACTAGAACCCGTACGGCTGCTTTAAATGCATCTATTTTACCAAAAATGCTTGATACCGCAAATTCTACTGAGCGAAGTGTTCGCTCGGCAGGTGTTAATGTACCACTAATGATCATGCGTGGTGACGGTGGTGTTATGGAAATAAACGAAATGAAAAAACGTCCGATTCTAACCATGTTATCTGGACCAGCTGCCAGTGTTATAGGTGCATTAATGTATCTTCGTGCATCTAATGGTATTTATTTCGAAGTTGGTGGTACTTCTACTAACGTTGGTGTCATAAAGAATGGTCGACCTGCCGTAGATTATTCCATTATTGGTGGCCACAGAACTTATGTAAACAGTCTTGACGTACGTGTACTTGGTGTTGCCGGTGGTAGTATGGTGCGTGCGAAAAAGGGTGAAATCATTGATGTTGGACCTCGTTCCGCACATATTGCAGGTATGGGTTATGCATGTTTTACAGAACCAAAATTATTCGATGGTGCAAAACTGTATCATGTAAAGCCAAGAGCTAATGACCCAAGTGATTACGTAGCTATTAAGTTAAACAATGGGGAAAGTGTTACAATTACGAATACCTGTGCAGCTAACGTACTTCGTATTTTAGCAGAAGGTGATTATGCTACAGGTAATTATGAATCTAGTTGTAAGGCTATGAAGCTTTTAGCAGATGAAGTTGGTATGTCTGTTGAGGATACCGCTAAAACAATCTTGACGAAATCATCAGAGAAAATCATCCCTGTAATTGAAGATTTAATTGCTAAATATAAGATAGAAAGAGAGCAAATTGTTTTAGTTGGTGCTGGTGGTGGTGCCGGTACATTATTAACATTCACAGCTAATATGATGCAATTTAAATATTTAATTCCAGTAAATGCGGAAGTAATTTCCTCTATTGGTGTTGCTTTAGCCATGGTTCGTGAAATGGTAGAAAGAACAATTCCTAACCCAACGGCAAAAGACATTGCTGAACTGAAAAAAGAAGCAAAAGAATTAGCTATGAACAGTGGAGCAGTAGAAGAATCTATTGAAGTTTATGTAGAAATTGATGAACAGGCCCAGAAAGTTACAGCAATTGCAATGGGATCTACAGAAGTTAAAACAACAGACTTAATGAAAAATTGCAATGAGGATGAAGCTTTAGAAATTGGTGCTGCCTCCATTGGTGTAAGCAAAAAAGAAGCAAAATTAAATGCAAGTAATGGGCTTGTATTTGTTGTTACAGGCGAGATAAACGGCAAAGCCCCAATACGTGTTATTGACAAGAAAGGATTTATTAAGATTCAGCGCACCAATGGTCTTGTTGAAACTACTACGATGGAGAACGTATCGGAAACCCTTAAGAAGATGTGGGATAGTTCAAGTAACTTCTCTGGCGAAATTCGAATTAATCCAGATGTTTATGTAATATCAGGTTCCCGTGTACTTGATTATTCAGGAATTCCAGAATTCACACAGGTTTCAGGACTGATTGAAGCAGAACTCTCTGATAAAGCTCCAGAAGATAATTTAATTCTCGTTCTTGCAAGAAATGAATTATAATGAATGTCAGCAATATTGATAATATGAATCTTGATACCACTCTGCTTATGGACACCGTTATGAGAGCTTTAAGTGTTGAAGATAACAAGTGGTATCAGGAGAAATTAAGAAATGATATAAGGAATTGTAGTTGAAAAATATATATTACTTTTGATGAACCAGATTTCGCTTGATTTTCTACTTCCTAATGTGTAGAATGCAGATAGACTATTAAAAGCAAGACGAGGGGAGAGTAAATATGTTAGATGAACAAATGCTGACATCCTTGCAGGAACAAGATTTGAATATGGGGGAGTTATATCCTGTATTACGAAGAGCAATTGTTGAAATGTATTTAGAACCAGGTGCACTTTTAAGTATACGTGATATTTGTGAACATTTTAAAATAGGACGTTCTCCTGCTAGAGATACGCTTCTAAGGCTGGATCAGGAGGGGCTTGTTACATTATTACCGCAACGCGGAACTATGATTTCTTTGATAGATTTAAATAGAGTAAATGAAGAGCGTTTTATGCGATTATCAGTGGAAGAGGCAGTTATGAAACTGTTCATGGCTTGTCATACTCCTACAGACATCATTTTATTACAAGAGGTTTTACGAAAAGAAAACGAATTACTGGAAATGAAGAATGTTGATATTAGAAACTTTTTATTGTTGGATGATCAATTTCATCAAATATTTTATTCTGTAACAAAGAGACTATTTTCTCATCACACCTTACAAAGTGTTTCAGGGCATTATAGACGTATTCGTTTGCTGAGTTTAGATGATAATAAAAAATTAACTGAAATTGTAAAACAACATGAAGGGCTGATTACTGCGTCCCAGGCGAGGGATACCGAGATGATGCAGAGTATTTTTCATTTGCATATTTGTAAATTGGAGCGAGAAGAAGGAAAAATTGTAAAAAAATTCCCTTATCTTTTCCAAGAATATGAAAATACATCACACAAAGCGGATCTATTTTGGGAGGGCGATTATTTACAGTCAATAAAAAGCTTAGCTCAATAATAAATATAAATTGATATCTTTTATCATTCTTTTTATGATTTTCTAGTATGCCTAGTAATTTAAAAAGGAGACAGATATGATTCAAGAAAATTTACCCATTAAGCTAAACAATGCCAGGGCTTGGAGAACTTACCTTGGAGGAAAACTATTAGACCAGTTGCATGGACTAAAGGAAGGTACAGATGCTCATTTTCCGGAAGAATGGATTATGTCTGTTGTATCTGCAAGAAATGCTGGCAGGGAACATATTAAAGACGAGGGTCTCAGCGTTCTGGCAAATGATGAGACTTTATCTTTAAAGAGCATAATTGAAGGGAATCCGGTATCTTATTTAGGAGAGCAACATGCATTAAAATATGATAATCAAATGGGAGTGTTAGTCAAAATAATTGATGCTGCAGAGCGTTTGACGGTTCAAGTACATCCGGATAGAAAAATCGCAAAAGATTTATTTCAGTCAGCCTATGGTAAGACAGAGTGCTGGTATATTTTAGGTGGTCGTGATATCGATGGTAATGCACCATGTATTTATCTAGGTTTTAAGAAGGGTGTTACCAAAGAACAGTGGAAGAAATTATTCGAAGAGCAGGACATTTCGGGCATGTTAAATGCATTAAATAAATTTAAAGTTAGGGAAGGGGAAGTTATCTTGATTGAAGGAGGAACGCCCCATGCGATAGGTGGTGGATGCTTTTTAGTAGAAATCCAAGAACCTACGGATTATACTATACGAGTAGAGAAAACAACACCATCAGGCTTCCAGATTAACGATTATATGTGTCACCAGGGATTAGGTTTTGAAAAAATGCTGGATTGTTTTAATTATGACACCTTTACAGAAGAGGAAGTTCGAATGAAATGGCTTATTCCTAGTAACATTGTAGATATACAGGAAGGTGGAACGATTACTTCGTTAATTGATTATGACAGTACTGAACATTTCAAAATGAACCAGATAGAGGTAAACACCAAAGTAGTTCTAAACTTAGATAAAGTATTTTCCGGTCTGTATATATTAGACAGCGAAGGAGAAATGATATCTAACGGAGTGAGTCAAGAGATACATAAAGGGGATCAATACTTTATTCCTGCACCAACTGGTAAAATTGAGTTCATCAATAAAGGGAAGGAAACATTAAAGGTGATGCAGTTTTTTGGTCCAAAATTATAGTGATATTAATAGAAAATAAATGCCTTGTAGTCTCCACAGTAACTTTGATAAAGATTATGTTGAGGGTTTAACAGTAATTTAGGATGTGAAATGGTGCAGATTATCATGGATGGACATGATTGTTGTATACATAAAATTTTTAACAAGTAATTATAGAGCACTTTATCAATGAATATTGGTAAGGTGCTCTTTGTATTTGTAAAACTGCCGGAATCATTTTATTAAACAATTATTAAAAATAAGGAATGGTGAATTCTCATGAGAAAATTATTTAGGTGGTCCTTAGTATACCCCATTGACACATGGCGAAACATAAGGTATCATGATACATATAGTATCATGAATAATCTATTAGAAATAGCCTATTAATAGTGGCTGCTCCTACAGAGAAAGAATTAGCCTATCTCTTAGGCTGCATTGGTGCAGTGCTTATATTAAGGACATATGAATCAAAGTTTGATGGCAGTATGACTAATAAGGTATATGATTATGAAGGATGGGAGGATATGGGTACTTTGATTAGAGTTATCCATGAAATAGAATGGCAGAAACAAAAAAAGAAAAATACCTGGAGCAGAGAAAGCTGCTTATGGAGGAAAGAAAAAAAGAGGTAATAGGTACGGCAAAAAAGCTTTTTCTGGAAAAAGGACTGAATAATGTAACAATGAATGACATTATGAATGAAGCCGGATTAAGTAAAGCGACAATGTACCGCTACTATGATAGCATACATCCCATCGCCTTTGAGGTGGAGTACGAAATGCTGCAGGAAATATTCAGCGATCTGGAACTCATAGATATAACTAACTGCAATGGCTGCGAAGCCATGAAGAAAATTCTTCTGACCATGGTGGACAGATTTATTCCTCATATAAAGGCCTACCGTTATATCAGTATGTTCGACTTTCTTTACTCGGATAAGTACCCGAACGATAATCTGTCACAGGAATATAACAAGGTGATACAGTCCATTATTGACGCCAATATGAGCGGAGAGAAGGTTAAGGAGCAATTTGACGAAGCCTTAACCTATGTAAGCGTCATTTTTGCTTATCTGCAGAAGCTGGCTCACCGCAAGGAAATCATCGACAAAGGGGAAATTGACGTTATAGAGCGATTAAATATCGTAAGGAGGATGATTCACAAGCTGTTGGACTAAATGAAAGGTATAGGATGAATTCCATGTGGATTTTATTATTAATTCTAGCGATTATTTTCGTTGTACTGCTGCTGTTGTGCAGTATTGTATTCCTGCCGCTATTCCTTGGCAGACGGATAAAAAGTCCGATTACCAAAGGAAGCCTAGAATACTTCTTCGCGGAGAAGGAGAACATATAATAAAGACTCATATCATAAGCGATGGGGAGAAGAAGGAAAGCTTTATTCTATATGCTCCAATCGACTTGGAGGGAGCACTTCCGGTAATTATCTGGGGCAATGGAACAGCCGCCCAACCGAAGAATTATGATGAGCTGCATCGGCATCTTGCTTCCTGGGGCTTTATTGTTATGAATACCTATAACAGTAAGACTGGAACCGGGAAGCCACTAAAGGAGGCTCTTTGCTATCTGTTTGAGGAGAATGCGAATCCGGACAGTATTTTCCACATGCATGTTGATACGCAGCGGATAGGCTGTGCAGGACATTCCCAGGGTTCTACGGGTGTGATTAATCTACATACGAATTTTACGGAAGGAGATTATATAAAAACCGTTGTTTCTATTGCACTTCCTGCTCTGCGATGGTGTGATTCTGAGGATGTATATGTACCGGAAAAAATAAATGTTCCTTTTTTGGTGTTAACCGGTACCCTTGATTTTATTATCTCGCCATTCAAGAGTTGTCTTGCTGCTATTAACAGATTAGAAACCGGTGTTGAGGGTTGGTTTCTGGAAGCACGCTACTGTTCCCATACGGAGATTCAGGAGGAAGGCGGTAAATATAGGGGCATATTGACAGCCTGGTTCCGGTACCGATTTATGGATGATAATACGGCGGGAGAGATTTTTAAAGAGCAGGGAGAGATATATAAGAATGCGGGCTGGAGAAGAGTATATCGACGCGGAGTCCGCGATAATATTAGTGATATGAACCAACAGAAAAAAGTCCTTAATGACAAAGCTTAATACATTGCAGGGGAGGCCAAATCAATTGACTGAAAGGCCATTTGCTAATATAATAATTGAGTAATTAATCACTTAATAACATTGTAAATTACTGCTAATACAAGCTAATAAGGAGCTGATTCAATCAATGCAGAAGGAGAAATGTATTCGTGGCAACAAGGCTGTAGCTTCAAAGCTTTGTAAAAAGCGTCGCTTCAAACCTAAATTCCAGCTAACCTATGAAAATGCTTCTGAAAGCCTTATGGATGAATATTGGGATTCCTTTATTCACGCTGAGATCTACCTGATGGAGATACTCGGCTTGTCTAAGGCCCGTGCAGAAGAGGATAGAAGCCTCTGTAGCCGCCGTGAACGAAAGAAGAAAAGACAACAACAAACGTATTATAAAATTGATCAAATAATGCTTGAGCTTTTACAGCTATTGAAAGAAATCCAGGAGAAGAAAATATCACCGGAATACATATGGGGCAATGACCCAAAAGGCTTTTGTAAAAGGTTTCTGGAGCAACGGGAAATTAAACTACCGACTCCTTTGGAACTAGTTGCACTCCGGTTAAGAGAGCTGGCTAAGGGTTTTTTGATTGTATCCTGTATCATCCTGCTCACGATGAATGGGGCGCCAACCTTTACCACGAAGGCAGACTTGTCAGTATGCTTGATAGATCCTATCAGGATACTGGTGGATTATCTGCTGATTGAACGACATATTAAAGCTAATATCTTTCATCCTGATATAAAAGGAAAAACCATATATCGAAAATTCATGCGGTATGATTTTATTGTAATAGCTGGGCTGATTCTGATTAATCTGGGAGCGCAGAAGCTGTTTGACTACCCTCATTCCTATGTCTGGTTTACGCTTTTGCAGGGGTGCGTTTTCTATCTGCTTCCGATATTGGTCCTGTTACTCCTATTGAAAGGCTGGAATAGAAATGTAAAGCACAGCAGTCAGGAATGAGCTGTTGAATCATAATTATAGTAATTAAGGAGAGAGGCTTATGAAAAAGAGACATTTTTTCCATGAAGAGATGCGGGATGGAATCTTCTTGATATCCTGCAAGGAATGGGAAATGAGTACAGCAACCATTAATACATACCTGATTAGGGGCAAGGAAAAGGCGGTGCTGGTGGATGCGGGGCTTGGAGCCTCTGGACTTCGGGAATATGCGCAACAGCTGGCAGGGGTGCCGGTCCAGTTGGTACTAAGCCACGGACATTTCGATCATACCGGGGCTGTGAATGAATTTGAAGATGTATGGATACACCCGGAGGATGCATTAATTCTGGGGAAAAACATTATTAAGTTCCTACCCTCAAAGAAAATAACCGCGAGGATTCATAATTTGAGAGAAGGAGATGAATTATTGCTCGGTGACAGAACACTTCAGGTCTATGATATTCAGGGACATACTGCAGGAAGCATAGTACTTTATGATAAAAAAACTAAAACCCTAATATCCGGTGACAGCATCTGCAGAAGAGTGTTCTACATTGACGGTAATAAATATCCGATCAATCGGTTTTTTCATGATCTGATGAAGGTGGACCAACTGGATTTTACCGGAGTGTGTTCGGCCCATGACCGTTTTCTCCTGCCAAAGACTCAGATTCGGCACATGATTGATGTTATATCAGACGGTATCTTTAACAGTAATATTACGATACGTATTCTGGGACGTAAGTATTTCCAGGTGAAATACGGTATCGGGCCGGAGGATCCGGAGTTTATTGATTTTTCTGCTCCCATTGCATCCAGAGAACAGTTAAAGCTTGAAGTTGATGATTTTCTTAAAAAGAGCGGATACCAGTCGATTCAGAAGGGAGGCAGTTATGAATAAAGCGATATTGATTCTTTACTTTTCCAGCAGAAAGCTAAAAAGAGCAGGCCTGAAAATGAGAAGACCTTTTCATAAAAAAAGGCCTGTGGGTGCCTTTATTACACCACAGGACACGGTGGACAGTATCATAGAACATCCTGTACTGGTTGAAGAAAAGGCAAAGATCTATCCGCGGTCCAAGGAGAATGACATCATGGCAATACAGACACTTGATAAATTCGCATCCGGTTTTTCGAAAACCACTGGACAAATTTATGCGGACGGTCTAAATGCAATAATTAAAAATCATGGTAATAAGGTGAGGGTTTATAGACAGATCTATTCCGAGGAAGAGATAAAAAAAGACTCCACTAAGGCCCATGCTAGTCTGCATTATTTCCCTTCTGAAAAGAAATCAAAGTTTATTATAGTATGTCCTGGAGGTGCCTATGCCAATTGCGAAGCCCTGTCGGAGGGTTATCCACTAGCAGTTCATCTGAACGGTCTTGGCTATACTGCTTTTGTACTTTCTTATCGTGTAAGGGAGGAAGCGAATAATCTGGCACCGGTGGAAGATCTGGCAGCGGCTGTCCGGTATGTTCTTGACCATGCAGATGAATTGAATATTGTTCCTGAAGATTATGCGGTTCTGGGCTTTTCAGCAGGAGGGCATCTGGTTGGCTGCTATGGTCTTGACAAAATAGGCTATAAGAAATTTAATCTGCCAAAACCCGGAACCATCATGATTGCATATGGACTCATATCAACTGAGAAGTTTCCACATTGTAATAAGTTAATTCTGGGGCCAGAACCGGATGAAAAGGCTGTAATTGCAATCAGTATCGACAGGAATATAACACCTGATTACCCTCCCGTATTCTTCTGGGCAGGTAAGAACGATCTTCTGCTGGATTATCGCCATCATGGAGATGAACTGGAAAAGGCTGTGCGGATGAACGAGATACCCTACGAATATCATTTATATGAAAAGGCACAGCACGGAATATCTCTGGGTATTGGAACCGAAGCTGAAGGGTGGGTGGATAAGGCAGCAGCATTCTGGGCTAAGCATTCAATGAATGAGCATTCTGTGAATGTACATTCCGCGAATGATTATTCAGCGAAATAGATAATGCGCAGAATTTTTGCGTAGGAATGGAGGGACATATGATCAAAGACCTGATTAAACAAATGACACTGGAAGAAAAGGCAGGATTGTGCTCCGGTGCAGATTTTTGGCATACGAAAGCAGTGGAAAGACTAGGCATTCCGGCCGTGATGGTAACGGACGGCCCGCATGGTCTACGTAAGCAGGAAGGGGAAGCCGATCATCTCGGTCTGAACCAGAGTGTTGCTGCTGTATGCTTTTCTCCAGCGTGTGCGAGCGCTTCCAGCTTTGATGAGAATTTATTATATCGGATGGGCAGTGCTCTTGGTGAAGAATGCAGATCAGAGAATATAGCAATTTTACTGGGACCTGCCGTTAATATTAAGAGAAGTCCGCTTTGCGGTCGTAATTTTGAATATTTCTCAGAGGACCCTTATCTGACTGGTAAGCTTTCTTCAGCACAGATCAAGGGAATTCAGGAGTGGGAGGTTGGTACCAGCCTAAAGCATTATGCAGTTAATAATCAGGAGACCTACCGCATGACCTGCTCCTCAGAGGTGGATGAACGTACACTGCGTGAAATCTACCTCTCGGGCTTTGAGATGGCTGTGAGAGAGGCAAAGCCTTGGACCGTAATGAGCAGCTATAACAAAATTAATGGAGAATATGCCAGTGAAAATAAAAAATTGCTAACGGATATCCTGCGTGAGGAATGGGGCTTCGAGGGATTCGTAATGTCGGACTGGGGAGCTGTTAACGACAGAGTAAAGAGCCTTGAGGCAGGACTGGAGCTTGAGATGCCCTCTTCTAATGGTATTCGTGATGAACAGATTGTGAAAGCAGTCAGAGAAGGCAAGCTCTCGGAGGAATTATTGGATCTGGCTGTGGAACGCATTCTTAAGGTTATATTCAAATATTCCAAGGCCGATGCTACCGATACACATTATGACAGAGAGGAGCATCACAAGATAGCAACAGATATGGCAAAGGAATGTGCTGTTCTTTTGAAGAATGAAGGTGCGCTGCCCCTAAGCCGTCAAACAAAAGTTGCCTACATAGGTGCATTTGCCAAAATACCGCGCTATCAGGGAGGAGGCTCCAGCCACATTCATGCCAGCAGGGTAACGAATGCATTAGATATCGGTAAGGATAAAAATCCTAATATAATTTATGCGGAGGGTTTTCCACATGACAAGGATATGGAAGATCAATCTCTTTTTGAAGAAGCAGTCAAAGCAGCTTCCGAAGCGGATGCAGCCGTTATCTTTGCCGGATTACCCGAATCCTTTGATTCCGAGGGTATTGACAGAAAACATATGAGGCTGCCGGAATGTCAGAACCGACTCATTGAGCAGATCGCGGGAGTACAGAAGAATACCATTGTAGTTCTTCATAATGGCTCTGCTGTGGAAATGCCCTGGGCAGATAAGGTGAATGCTATTCTTGAAATGTTTCTTGCAGGTCAGGGAGTCGGTGAGGCAACAGATGCCCTGTTATATGCAGATGCAAATCCCTGTGGCAGACTGGCAGAAACCTTTCCGCTAAGGCTTGAGGATACCCCGTCATATTTGAATTTCCCTGGTGATGGCAAAAAGGTCGTTTATGCGGAAGGGATTTATATTGGGTACCGTTATTATGAGGCTAAAAAAATACCGGTATTATTCCCCTTTGGACATGGACTGTCCTATACCGAATTCTCTTATCATGATATACAGGTAACTCGTGGTAATTTTACAGAGGGTGAGAGTATAACTGTAACGGCACAGATCACCAATTCAGGGAAGATGGTAGGAAAAGAAGTAGTGCAGCTGTATGTCGGCGACCGTACCGGCACTCCAGGAAGGCCTGTAAAGGAGTTAAAAGGATTTGCCAAGGTAGAGCTTAAACCGGAAGAGACGAAGCCGGTAACCTTTGAAATCGATGCCCGTTCTCTATCTTGGTATAACGAAGAAATCGGAGACTGGTACGCTGCCGGTGGAACCTATGAGCTTTTACTGGCTCATTCCTCTGCAGATATACGTCTATCGGAGAAGGTTGAGTTCACTCCTGTGAGGGAGATTCCTTTTCGGGTAGATGAGAATACAACGATAGGCTCATTGTTAAAGAACCCAAAAACCGCACCGATTATGTCGATGATGCTTTCGAAGTCTAATGGAGGCAATGCATCAGGCTTTGGCAGTTCAAATGAGATGCTGAAAGAAATGACAGGGGGGCTGCCGCTTAGGGCACTGTTTGGATTTTCGAAGATTACAGAGGATCAGATGAAGGAATTAATCTATGTATTAAAGGAGCAGCTGAAATAACTTAATAAAGATAGAACGCGTCGCATTCTAGCTGAAAGGCTATTGTGCGACGCGTTCTTATTAAGGGGTTTCATCACAATGGAATTGATTATAAAGAATCATTGCAATGATATATCAGTTTTATTTTGTCTTTCTTTTCAGTGCATATAACCTTGCTATTTATTTGCCTCTGTTGTTATAGCGGTCAAGAGCTGCCTGTTGATACCCGAGGCACTCGCCCAAACCGCTATCTTGAAGGCTGTTCTTAAAGCTGTCATAGGAATCCTGTGCTTCCAGTCCCATAATATATTTTGCGGCATATTCTCGAACCATGGTTTGAATAGCCGTATATAGGCTGTTGTATGAGCTACCTTCTTCTTCCGTCAAGGTAATTCTTCTGGAGAGCATGTTGGTTTTCTGGTCATCCCAGATGTTTTTACTTTCAAGAAGACCTTCAGCACCTAGATAGAAATGCTCAAGATATTCCCAATTATAAAGACCTAGGCCATTTCCTCTTGCATAATATTTAAGAGCTTCGGTAGCACTTAAGCCATCGGGATTTTTCATGACTTTGTCTGTAAAGGATAAGGTTTCATCGGAAGCTACGGTATAGGATTCATTCTCCACACCGTAGAAGTTTGATAGCATACCTTCGTGTGTATATTGATAATCCAGCCACATGGCAGCAAGCTTCGGATTTTTGCAGCTAGCGGTAATATAAGCAGGATTACCGCTAGCTCCATTCGAGGACTTTATGACATAGGGTGTATCTCCTTTATTCAGAACCGGATTAGTTACAGCTGTAATATTGCATTTTTCGTTGTTAGTCAGTCTGTTTAGAAGGGCTCCGTAGCTGGTATAGGTCCAGATTGTTGTAAAGGCAAGGGAAGTATCATTCATAATATTCTGCGCATCTGCAATGCCGGTAGGATTAATCATAAAGTCAGGATCAATCAAGCCTTCCGAATACCACTGACGCATGGTGTCCAGCCAGTTCTTATAGCCTTCTTCAACGGGACCGAATTTTACGGTATTGTCTACCTGATAGAATTCAGGATAGATACCAAAGGCGGTGATGAAGGAGCCGGTAAAACCATAACCGTTTAGCGTAAGTAGTAAGGGCTTCGCCATTCCTGCGTTTTTCGCAGCAGTAAGAGCATCATGCCATTCGGAGATGGTGCTAGGAATATCAAGCCCCAGTGAATCTAGAATATCTTTACGGACAGCAAGTCCTGCATATTCCTTTTCACCTTCAATTGCGGTATCGCTGGAATTGAGACCATAAATACCAATGTAATTGCCAGCATCCGTCATCACTTCTTTTTTTAGTGCCGGATCCGCATCGATAAAGCCACGGTAATTTGGCATATAAAGATTGACTAGATCTGTGCAGTCAAGTAGGAATCCATCTTCAACACCCTTTTCACTTCCACCCGGGTAATCGGCAAGGCCAGCTCCATATATGATATCCGGCAGTCCCGTGGACGAAAGCATAAGACCGAATTTTTCACTAGCCGAGGATACAGATACCGGTACCCAGTTAATATGTACATTGGTTGCTGCTTCCATTGCTTTCACCCCTGGAAGATCGTTTGGCTCGGGTATAGAGTTATTATCGTAGATGGTCCATACGGTTAGCTCCTCTTTTTGCGCGGTTAACGGAAGCATTAGCTCACTCAGAGCCGTTTGTACAGGGGCCGCAGTTGCTGATACCCCGCTACTGCCGGCTGTGCCCGATGAATCGGTGGCGTTATTGCTCTTCTGGCAGCCTGTGAAGATGGTAGCCGGTAATATAACGCATAGCGCTACAGCTGTAATACGGTTTAGAATTTTACATAAAAATCCTTTCATAAAACACCTCCATAAATTATTAAGTAAGTAAATACTTACATAATTAAAATACTATTATGGAACAAAAATGTCAATACATTATTTTAAATAAATAGTCTATAAAATACTTTTAAACAAAGAACTACAGACGATTTATATAAGTAAATACTTACTTAATAAATAATACGATGTCTTAATGTTGACAAATGAAAAAAAAGCATTTATTATAAGTGTTATTAAGTAAGCACTTAGTTATATGGGAGGACATTATGGAACATATTCAGAAAAGAAAGAAAAAGGCACAAGGATATATTGAAGGAAAGGGGTTGAGGGCACTTCCTCATAATATAGGATATGATTTTAAAAAGAATAAGCTGATTTATTTGATGAGCTTGCCGATCGTAATCTGGTTCATAATATTCTGCTATGTCCCAATGGGTGGAATTCTAATGGCCTTTGAAAAATACTCTCCGGTTAAGGGGATAATAGGAAGTGACTGGGTAGGCTTTGGTAATTTTAGAGCATTCTTTCAGGGGCCTTATTTCCTGAGACTTATGAAGAATACAGTGGTACTGGGTGTGCTTGATTTAATTGTCGGCTTTCCTGCACCGATTATTTTTGCCTTATTATTAAATGAAATTACTACTAAGAAATTTAAAAAGACTGTTCAGACAATCAGCTACATGCCATACTTTATATCCTCCGTTGTTTTGTGTGGCTTAATCACGGATTTCTGTGCCAGCGGCGGTGTCCTGTCCAATCTGGTGGCAGGGGTGACAAATAGTGGGGGGCGTAATCTTCTGGGAATATCGAGTTATTTCAGACCGATATTTGTCCTTTCAAACCTGTGGCAGGGCTTAGGCTACGGAAGCATTATCTATATTGCTTCACTCAGCAGTGTTGATCAGGAACTTTATGAGGCTGCGGTCATGGATGGGGCGAACCGCATCAAACAGACCATACATATTACATTACCAGGTATTGCACCAACCATAATCATTATGCTGATCCTGCGTATTAGTACTCTGCTGCAGGTAAGCAGTGATAAAATTCTTCTGTTGTATAATCCGTCAATCTACAAAACGGCTGATGTAATCAATACCTATGTCTACCGGGAAGGACTACAGAATTATAATTATGGCCTAAGTTCCGCTGTAGGATTGTTTAATTCACTGATAGCCACAGCCTTGCTGTTGATTACCAATAAAATCAGTGCGAAATGTTCGGATACTAGTTTGTTTTAAGAGAGAGGGATAGGACAATGGTAAAGAAAAAAAGTTTTGGTGAAATCATTTTTACAATATTTAATTACTTATTCATGATCGCCCTTTGCATCATCTGTATTATCCCAATATGGCATGTGGCAATGGCTTCCGTCAGTGATCCGACTTTGGTAAGTGCGACAAGCGGATTAATCTTAAGGCCTCTGGGACAGCTATCCGTAACAGCATATAAAATCATTCTTACCTATAAGGGACTGCTCATCGGCTATTCAAACACTATCTTTTATGTAATTGCCCAGTGTACCATAACTGGTATCCTGTCTGTGATGGGAGGATATATTGTATCAAGAAAGACCTTCCGTTACAGGAACTTTCTTATGCTGTTTATGATATTTACCATGCTTTTTAACGGTGGAATGATTCCTTCTTACATGGTAGTACGTAATCTGAATTTGATTGATACCAGATGGGCCATGCTGATTCCCAGTGCAATAAGCGTATTTAACATTATCATCATGCGGACTGCCATTCAGGGTGTACCGGACAGTTTGGAGGAATCTGCAAGAATAGATGGTGCGAACGATTTCGTCGTTATGTTTCGGATTATTCTTCCGTTATGTAAGGCATCTTTTGCGGTTGTCATGCTTTTTACCGCAATCGGTAAATGGAACGAATGGTTCAATGCTATGATCTATCTTCCGACTAAGACTTCATTATTACCGCTTCAGATGTTTATGCGGGAGTTGTTAATTAAATCCTCAGGGGATGCTGTCAATCAAGCGGATATGATTTCCAATGCACAGCTTTATATGACCCTGGTAAAATACGCTGCCATTATCGTATCTACCCTGCCCATCCTATGCGTATATCCCTTTGTACAGAAATATTTTGTAAAAGGTGTAATGATTGGATCGGTAAAGGGCTAAACAGAGAGGTTTGACTGGTTGCGTAAAGTTATCAGTTCATTTTGAATATAAAAGCTGCCGGACGGCAGCATAATGGAGGTAAGAATGAAATCATTTATAAAAGAATTAATTGAACAGAAGGAAGGTAATTATATTTTACCTTTTTTCTGGCAGCATGGAGAGAGTGAAGGGAAGCTTCGGGAGTATATGGAGGCAATCCATAGCTGCGGTATTCGTGCAGTCTGTGTTGAGGCCAGACCCCATCCGGATTATCTTGGACCGGGCTGGTGGCATGATTTGGATATCATTATTGATGAAGCTAAGAAAAGGGATATGAAGTTATGGATTCTGGATGATGCACATTTTCCTACCGGCTATGCCGCTGGGAAAATCGCCGAGTCAGAAGATAAATACTGTAAGCAGTATATTAGCCGGAAGTTTATCGATGTCAGCGGTCCTACACCTGAGGTTGAGGTTAATCTTGCCGCTATGATGATGCCGATCATGCTACCCTCCGGATTAAATCTTGAAATGTTTGGTATGAGCTCGGAGAAGAAGCGCTATTTTACAGATGACAGAATCTTGTCCATCCGTGCATATCAGATGGATAAGGACTCCTCCCTGATAGGAGAAGGAATCGATCTTACCACGAACATTGTGAATGGAAAATTAATATGGGACGTTCCCAAGGGTACCTGGAGAATTAATGTTCTCTTTATTACTAGAAATGGTGAGGGGCGCTGCGACTATATCAATATGGTGGATAAGGATTCCTGTAGAATCCAGATAGATGCGGTGTATGAACCTCATTATGAGCATTACAAAGAAGAATTTGGGAAAACGATTGCAGGCTTCTTTTCGGATGAACCCTGCCTAGGCAATAGCATCGGATATAATTTTGATGAGTCCATCGGAAAGAAAAAAACACCGCTTCCTTGGAGCAGCCAACTTGAGAAAATGCTAGAGGAGAAGCTAGGGAAAGAGTATTTGCCCTATTATCCTGCACTCTGGACCGACATGGCGGATGAGAAGGTAAATGCCAGGGTTCGCTATGCCTATATGGACTGTGTGACAAGACTAGTGGAAGAGAATTTTTCCAGACAGATTGGGCAGTGGTGTGAGGAAAGAGGAGTGGAATACATCGGTCATATTGTGGAGGATAATAATCAGCATAGCAGACTTGGCAGTAGCCAGGGACATTTTTTTCGATCCATGATGGGCCAGCATATGTCAGGAATTGACAATATCGGAGATCAGGTTCTTCCCGGAGGAGAAAATCATAAAAGAGAAGCACTTCTGGGTGCGGATAAGGATGGAGAGTTTTATCATTATGAACTCGGAAAGTTGGGTTCGTCTCTTGCTCATATCGATCCAAAGAAACAGGGAAGGGCTATGTGTGAAATCTTTGGAGCTTACGGTTGGAGGCTTGGGATAAGAACGATGAAATATCTGATGGATCATTTTCTGGTGAGGGGTATTAATGTATATGTACCTCACGCATTTTCACCAAAGGATTTTCCAGATTCGGACTGCCCGCCTCATTTTTATGCTGGGGGAGAGGATCCTCAGTTTAATTATTTTAAAAAGCTGATGCACTACACCAATCGTATGTGCCATCTATTGAACGGAGGTACACATATAGCACCGGCAGCCGTATTGTATCATGGAGAGGCCGAATGGACGGGCGGCTGTATGTTTAATCAGAAGGTTGCCAGAGAGCTGCTGGAAAGCCAGATTGATTTTGATATTCTTCCCTCCGATGTTTTTGCAGATATGTCAGCTTACAATGCTACATTTGATGGCTTCCTTCAGGTGAATGGTGAAAGCTATGACTGCTTTATTGTCCCATATGCAGAATTTATTACAAAGGAAGTGGCTGTATTTGCCGGTACTGCATCAAAAAAGGGCTTTCCGGTATTCTTTGTTCAAGGGCTTCCGGAGAGTATCTGTAATATAGATAAGAAAGAAGAGGAGAAGCTTCTGCTTGACGGAATGTCCGAATGCATTGTAGTTCCTCTGGAGGCTTTGTCAAAAACACTGAAGGATAACAAATTATTTGAAATCAGCAGTGACAATCAATTTGATGGGCTGCGTTATTACCATTACCGTAAGGAGCAGACAGAGCTATATATGTTCTCCAATGAAAGTATCGGTAAGGAATACAATGGCTGGATAACCGTGAAATCAAAAGGTGAGGTTAGCTTATATGATGCTATGGACAACAGGATAATTCCGGCAGAATATAGAAATACCGAAGACGGAACAAGCATACATATTAGATTAACACCCTATCAAAGTGTGGTTGCTCTGTTTGAGGATCTGAAGGAGGTGGAAGACCAAGGCAATTTCGAGGCTAAGCCTGGATACAGACTGGACGCAGCATGGCGCATCTCCAGTGCCGAAGTCAGTAAATATCCTGAGTTTCAACCTGTAGAAGTTACGACGGAGTTAAAAAGCATGGGCCGGGTATTACCTGATTTTTCCGGCTATTTACGTTATGAAAGTGAGTTTGTCTATGATAGAATGCCAACCGGCAGGGAGCTACTTAATATTACAGATGTCTATGAGGGCGCTGAAGTTTGGCTGAATGGCCACTGTCTTGGAATGAAAATCTGTCCGCCATATCAGTTTCCTTTGGGAGAAGCATTAAGAGCCGGAGAGAACCATATAAGGATTGAGGTTGCCACAACCCTGGACCGGAAGGTAAAATCCCTTCCCCAGGATATGCGTTCCCTGATGTTCTATTCAAAGATAACAGAGCCGACGGGTATCGTAGGTAGTGTGGAAATCTGGAATTGATTCTCCTTCATAACCTGATTGTGGCGGATACCATGCCAATGGCATACAGAATCAGATAGACCGGAAGAGTTGAAATAAAGAAGGCAATGTGATATATATAAGTAAATACTTAATAAGGAAGGGTTGTTATGGCTGAAAAAACGGAAAGCAAAAAGTTTGTCCGAATGAGTAATGAAAAAAGAAGCAGGCAGATATTAGAGACGGCTTGTCGCTTGTTCGCGAATAAAGGGTATGACGCAGTAACGACAAAGGAGATTGCTAAGGCTACGGACTGTAGTGAAGCATTGATTTTCAGATATTTTCCTACCAAGGAAATTATATATCAGGAATTATTTGATGAGTGGAAGGCTGGTATGAAGGATCCGGTAATACTTGAGATGGTTGAAGAATCAGCATTAAAAACCCTGGAGAAGTTTTATCTGGATATAACCGGCAATAAATTTGTGAAGGGCACAAAAATAAGCCCTAAGCTGGAAGGAGCCATCTATTCTAGAGTCAGTAAGCATAAAGAAATAATCAAAGTCATTGAAAACAGCCCTGATATGATTAAGGATACGATTGAACCTGTTATTCTGAAGGGACA
Source organism: Lachnoclostridium phytofermentans ISDg (assembly GCF_000018685.1). Taxonomy (NCBI): domain Bacteria; kingdom Bacillati; phylum Bacillota; class Clostridia; order Lachnospirales; family Lachnospiraceae; genus Lachnoclostridium; species Lachnoclostridium phytofermentans. Next base: position 872,036 of record NC_010001.1, read on the forward strand.
GGAGACAGGCGAAATTAAAGCAGGAAGCAGCTCCTTGATGGCTCAGACCTTCTGGACTTTAATTGCTGGTGAATGGTATTTTTCCAGGAATTTTGCCGGAGTTCACCCTAAGTTGTCCTTTGAGTATATTAAGGGAATACTATTCTAAATACTTATTGTAATAGAAATATAAAAGGCAACGCCACAGGGTGGTTGACCATAATAATATAATAAAAAACTACTTGGTGGTGTAATGATATAACTATATCAGTTACATTTTGATTGGCTAAAATTAAAAATAGAGCACTCTATCATGTTAAAAATGATGGAGTGCTTCTTTTGGTTTTAATTTGATATAAAAATGAGGGTATTCAGTGATAGAAAGACATAAATCATTTGTTATTATAATTAAACAAAGGTAGGAATTGTCTTGCTCGTCCACCAATATTTACAGTTACTGCCTTGAAAATATTGCTTTACTTTGATACTTTTTTATAATGCACCACCAAGCAAAATATTTTTGAAGTGATAGTGGTTGATTTTATGCTTGAGAAGCGAATTTATTTAATACCTATGAAAGGATGGAGATACATGAAGCGTTTGAAAATAAAGCATGTTGTTATTGTGGCTTTTATCATTATAATGGCGGTTTTTATAATAGTTGCTTTTGATACACGACTAACAACGAAGCTTTATACAATTCAGTCAGACAAAATAACTGAACATGTGCGGATTGTTCTGATTACGGACCTGCACTCGTGCCGATATGGTACAGACTACAGACCAAGTGACACTAATCGAGGCAATCAAAAGGCAAAACCCTGACATTATTTTATTGGGTGTAATATATGCGATGATGTAATCCCAAATGACAATACAGAGTCTCTGCTAAAAGGGATTGCCAATCAATACCGATGCTATTATGTCACAGGAAACCATGAGTATTGGAGCAATGAAATTGACAAAATATTTGATTTGTTTTTGAAATATGATGTGAAAATCTTAAATGGAACCTATGATACTATCGATATTCATGGACAAAAGTTAATATTTGCGGAATTGACGATCTCGATGTGGTGAGATATACAAATTCGACCATAGGCGTAACAGAGAACTCATGAATATAAACCGGTTCCTTTATTTACATATATTATACCATAAATTAGAGTAAAATTAAAGTCTTACAATTTTTGTATAATCCCTGTAAAATAACTCTATTAAATTATGAGAGGCAAACTATGCAAAATAATATTTCAGAACTTCAAGAGAAACAATTTGGGAGAATGCATGATTTTCATACTGAGAGAACAGCTAATATAATTGAAGCTATATACGAAGTTTTTGGAGACGAAGTAATTGATATACTAGATAAATCTGGAGTAGATTTTTATGGTTTATTCCGCTGGCATATAGAAAGAACGCTTTCAATTATTGATACTCTCAAGGCAGTATATGGTCCGACTCTTGTTGATATAGTTTTAAAAAGAGAGTCTTATGGCAGGAATGAAGAAGGGAAAAGACTTGCAATTAAATTAGGGAAAAATGCAATAGATGATATAATACCTTTTTTTTCTGGCGGTGATAATGAAAATATTCTTGAGAAAAATGAACGGATGACTTTGGTAAAATCAACTGGATGCCTTATAGGCAGAATTGCTTCTGACATAAATAGAAAGGAAATGCTTTATAGCCTTCACTGTAATTGCGATAAAGATTTTGTTGAGGGTTTTAGCTGTAATCTAGGATGTGAAGTGGTGCAGACTATAATGGATGGTCATGATTGCTGTATACATAAAATTTTTAAGAAATAATAATATATGGACAAAAAAACTAAAAACCTAAATTAGGAGGGAAGGCTACGATGACGAGAGAAGATTACTGTGCCTAGAATAGAAGAAGCTATTCAAAAGGAGACATCATTAAATGGGACATATGGATAGGAGGGAACTATGGCAATATTAGTAGCGGGTGGAGCCGGATACATAGGAAGCCATACTTGTGTGGAATTGTTGAATGCCGGCTATGATGTAGTTATAGTAGATCCGGCGATATTGCAACCTGCTATGCTGATCCTGCCCTTATGAAAGAGGAGCATGGTTAGAATGCTAAAAGAGATTTGGAAGAAATGTGTGAAGATGCCTGGAGATAGCAGATTAATAATCCGAATGGGTATGAATAAAAATCATAATAGAAAAGAGGGATTACCATATACCAGGTAAAAATAATCAAAGAGTTAGGACAATTGAAAGAATGCCCAGTGTGTTATATCGACCATTATCAATGGACGAAAGGGTATAAAGTGGAGACATTTGCACAGATTGCATTACTAGATAATTATGGGCTCGTTGTTTCTATGACAGCAATGGAACAAAACCCTCTACGAAGGTTTACCGAGGATGAAGATCCGGTATATCAGGATAGTGGACTAGAGATATTTATTAATTTCGGAACGGATAATCAGAAATTCGAATATCTTAACTTTGAAATGAATGCAAATGGCGCAATGCTCAGCAATTGCGGTACCAACAAAAATAGAAGAAAGATATCTGATGTTACATCTTATCATGCGATATGTAAGGCTGAGTTGAATGATAATGATTGGAACATATTGCTTAGAATACCGATGGAATTGATTTGTACTTTTAATGAGGGTAGGCCTTTAAAGCAAGGTGATAAATTTACCTTCAATTGCTATAAAATTAGTGAGGACCCAAGCATAGAACATTATGCAAGTTATTCCCCTATTCAAAGCCCTGTGCCTAATTTTCATTTACCAGAATTTTTTGCGGAAGCTACGATTGTGGATTGTTAATTTAAAAGAGGATATACGTATTCCGGTTTGCTATCAAAGGATAAGCAGGCAGCTTAACTCATTATAGAAAATGAAATGAATAATATAGGCTGTATTTCATGTAGCTACTATTAAAGGTTGGGTATGTTCTACCCAGCCTTTTTTAGACGTTAGAAAACAAAACTAGAAATTTTTATAATTAATAAAAACTGCATACAAATAGTGGGTAAAAATAAAATATTTATTTAGTTAAAATATCCTTAAAGTTATTTGATATAATTATGTGAGGTAGAATCTAACGTAAAGGTATTGTAGATTAAAAGCAACATGGTATAAATAAGAAATTATAACATTATAAGGGGGACATATTGATGGATTATAGCAGAAAAATATCAGAAAGACTTTGGAATATCCCGGATAAAGGAGAAATGGAAAGTCAAAGAGAAAACACATTTATAGATGATATTGTGCAAAAAAATCATATACAAAGAACGTTACTAAATAATCTTGATGGAATTACTACAGCATTTGACGCAGGTGCTGGTTCAGGGCGCTTTTCTATTCTGTTAGCAAAACAGGGAATTCATGTTACTCATTTTGACATATCACAACCAATGATTGATAAGGCAAAGGAATTAGCAGCAGAAGCAGGGGTTTCCGATAAAATTAACTTTGTAAAGAGAGCTTTAGAAGATTTAACAGATTATTCGGATAATTCATTTGATTTGGTAATGTCGTTTGATTCTCCGATTTCCTATACATATCCCAAACAAGAAAAGGTCATTGAAGAGTTGGTAAGGATAGGACAGAAAAAGATTATTATCAGTGTTAACAGTAGACTTGGGTCTTTACCTTACTTTGCCAATCCTGTTCAGAAGTGTCAGTTTATTTTGGATGAAGAATGCAATGATAGTTATGTGCAATGGTGCTTATCAAATCGTGAAAATATGTTTCAGGAATTTTCCTTCAATAAAGATATTTGTGAAGAAATGTTAGAGAAAGGTTTGATTGGAAATGGAAAAGAAGAAATAGATGCTTATGAACGTGGTGAGACTCCCTGGGCAATTACATATGGATTTATGCCGGATGAGTTAGAGAATATTTTAACTAGATGTGGTGTAAGTAATATAAAGTTGGCTGGACCAGGTGCGTTTGCACGAACACTACCGAATGAGATTTTAAAGAAAATTATGAGTGATTCGAAGCAGAAAGAAGAGTTTCTTGAATTTTGTTATAAATATGATAGCAATCCTTATGTTTGTGGCATGGGCAAAGATAATTTATTGGTGTTTGGGGATCTATTAAAATAAAAATATATTAGCATCCTACCATATAAATGATAGGATTTTTTTCCATGTATTCGTACTTATAAAAATTCGATTGACAACATATGTTTCTTGCCTTATTATAAGTAACAAATGTTAGGTAACAAGTGTTATTTATTAATATAAGGAGTGATTTAATGCCACCGAAAATTAAGATTACAAAAGAAGAGATTATGAATGTAGCAATACGCATGGTTAGGGAGAAAGGGATGGATTGGCTAAATGCTCGTGATTTAGCAAAGGAATTAGATTGTTCTGTACATCCCATATTTCGAGCGTTTAACTCGATGGAGGAACTTAAGTCTGCAATTTATAAAATGGCTGAGGAAATATATAATGAACGAATGATAAGTGCAGGAGAGATTTCAGAAGATGGATTTCTTAATATGGGCCTTGCATATATTGATTTTGCTAAGAATGAGAAGAATCTGTTCAAGTTATTGTTTATGTCGGATGCGTTTAGAGAACAAAGCATCATGGATATTGCAGGAAATACAGAAGGAGATGATGAAGTCGTAGAAATGATATGCCAAGGGACTGGGTTAAGTATAAAAGGTGCAAAAGAACTATATACAGGAGTTTGGCTTACGACCCATGGAGTTGCAGCTATGATTGCAACTAATAATTGCAAATTTAGTGATGACGAAAATCGAAGATTACTAAATAATTCTTTTATGGGATTAATGCTAAAATTAAAAAATGAGGAGGAACATTTATGAAAGAATCATTTATTCAGAAACATCCATACTTTTCGGTAATTTTAGTTGGATTACTTTGTGTATTTTTTACAGGGATAGGAACAGCAATTCCACAATTAATAGGATTAGATATCAATGAACAAATTGTAGTAACTACGGTTTTTCTCATAATTTCTATAGCGATTGGTATTATTATTATGAGAAAAACTCGGTTTACGCTTTCTGATTATGGATTTCAATTAAGTAAAAAAGATACTAATCATAAAGTATGGTGGTATATACCATTGTTGGCTGTAGAAATACTCCCTATTGTTCTGGCGGGGTTTAGTTCAGAGGTTTCAGTATTACAATATTTTATTTTATTATTTTTTACAGTTGCGGTTGGTTTTAATGAGGAAATTTATTTTAGAGGACTTGCACTGAAATTTATGGAGGGGAAGGGAAGAAAGACTGCAATAATCGGGTCTTCTATTGTATTTGGAGTTCTTCATCTCGCAAATGTTTTTAATGGAAAAAGTACATTATATCTCGTATTACAGTTATTTTTTGCGTTCTTAGTTGGATTTGTATTTGCTGAAATTGTGAGTATTACAAAAAGTTTGTGGGCAGTTATTTTCTGGCATGCAGCACACGATTATATTTCCAGTATTACAGGTGATGCTCTTGACAAAACGGCATTAATTATTCTTGCTATTCAAGTAGGTATTCTTCTTACATATGCTATTTTCCTGTGGAAAATTATTAATACTGACGATATACCCAAGCCCGTCAAGAAATAACATTGTGAAGATTTTTGATTTCCTGTGCAGAAAAATACATAGGTTGCAAAGAAAGAATACATCTATTTCATTATAATAGGCTCAAGAGGTGATAAAAATGGATTGGCAAAAAGGTATGAATAGTGCGATAGACTACATCGAGAAGAATTTAACAGGTAATGTAAATGTTAGGACAGCAGCTGGATTTGTTGGCTGTTCGACCTGGGAATTTCAACGTATTTTTTCCTTCCTAACTCACATACCACTTAGTGAGTATATTCGCCAAAGGAAACTTACGCTGGCAGCTCAGGAGATCAAAGATAATGATGTGAAGATAATTGACATTGCGTTAAAATATGGATACGAATCTCCAGCTGCATTTTCCCGTGCGTTTAATAAGTTATTTGGTATTGCTCCATCGTCAGTTCGTAATACGGAAAATAACCTTAAAACTTATCCAAGAATTACCTTCGAAAAAATTGAGAATGAGAGGCTGATTAAAATGAGTAGGTTTAGCGAAAGAGGATATGTTGTTCGGGAGAATGGTCCAGTCTATTTTACGAAAGATATGGATAAAACAGTGAAGTGGTTTGAAGAAATACTTGGGTGGTCTGGTGATATTGTTGCAAGAGATGACGAAGGTTTCGGAGATTATGGTTGCGTATTTGATTATCCAAGTGAAGTGGCAGTCGCTCATCTAACTCCTTTTCGTGGGTTTCATCTATTTAAAGGAGAACCGATTAAGGGAGTAGCTGGATTTATGATGATCGAGGGAATTGATGCGCTACATAAGTATGTGAAAGAAAATGGTTGGGATCAAATTTCAGATATTTATACACAGCCATGGGGAGCGAGAGAATGTAGTATAACAACAACGGATGGATGTATATTACGTTTTTTTGAATCTATACAATAATAGTTAGACAAAAATAAAATCAAGGTATAGAACAGAATTTGTCTGGTCGCAGAATCATTGAACTGAAAGGTGAATTCTAACAAAAGAGAAGAAATTACTAATATATCAAATGGATTAAATCCTCTATACAGCATTATAATCATAGAAAATGTAATTCTTTGCTTACATGGCTAAGAATTAGTTACAATAATATAGGAACATCTTTAGGTATGAATGTAGTGATGCTTGTACTAAGCTATATTCATACCTTTTTACTTATGTTGAAGTAACTTAAGATTATTACGATGATTAAAGTAACATTGGAAACTCTATGTATCAGTTTAATTGTGCAAGATCTCAATGTGATAGAACTAGCAGGATAAAACTTTGATCTATGATAGTTTTAAGTGCTTATATAGTTACAGGAGAATAAGGAATATCGCATCATTTTAATTGTTCTGTAGGAACATTTAACGACTTCACTCGTCTAACATATATAACTACTCAAATAAATTCTGAATAGGAGCGTAATATGAAAAGATATATTTCGTTACTAATGATACTTACCTTTTTACTAATCTTATTAGCAAGCTGTGGAACTAAGTCTCCAGTACCTGATAGTAATGCGCTTTTACAGTCTAGTATAACTGAATCAGGAGAGGTAGAGAGTACTGATCAAAATACGGGGAACAGCTCTCCTATGGTCATGATCAAAGGGGAACTATACTATGACACAGGAAGAGAAAGTGATTTTATTGGCAGATGCGGCGTGATGGATGGGAAGATTCTTACAACAGTAGATGGTACAGAAATTCCGAAGGAGGATGATCAATCTAATTTTGGAAGCGGATATGGATATCAGTTTATTGATAAAGGTATTGATATTAAGATAGACCAAAAATGGATTAGATTTGAAAAAGAAACCAAAGAGAGTACGGAGTTTATTGAAAATTCTGAAATTGATGCTTGGGGTATCAATCTAAGTGCCGACAATATCACTCCGACTGGGTTGACATTGATATGTAATCAGTCTGGAGGACAACCGACAGGAGATTTGGATACAGGTAGCCCATATTGGTTAGAAACAAAAACAGATGATCAATGGGTAACAGTAGAAACATTAAATTTAAAATATGAAATTGCATGGACTACAGAAGCTTGGATAATCCATAAGAATGGAAGCACAGAATGGAATGTAAACTGGGAATGGCTGTATGGCGAACTTCCTGCGGGAAGTTATAGAATTGGTAAAGGGATAATGGATTTTAGAGCTACAGGCGATTATGATACTAATGTTTACTATGCATACTTTGAAATAGAGGATTGATATTTTGGTCTCCTTGCCAAGTAAAAGGTAAGGGGACTTGCTTATGATAGAGAGTCCAGTGAAGCTGGTCACACCTACCAGTATGAAACGATTGGATACACAGAATCAATAGCTGCTATTTGACATGAAAATTATTACATAGTATAGTAATTCTATGGAAGGTAGTATATGGGAAGGAGTATTTATTTAATGGATACGAAAATGTGTTGGGTGATAAGTTTGTGTAGTAAGCTCCATGCAATTCTTTGATATTATTATCTCAATGTATGGAGCGAATACAAGGCTATAGAATAGAGTGATCTGGTAGAAAAGAATTGCGTCTATATAATTTTTATATTCTAATTATGAGAGGAGCAATTCGAAATGAAAATAGAAATAAAATTAGTGGATACTACAGATGGATTTATGATTAAAAACATGTATCCTCTGTATTTACATGATTTAGCTGGAATCCATGGCACTTTACCTAATGAGTTTGGGATATTTGAGGAAGAACCAATACGAACACTGATAGAGCAATATGATATTCAACAAGTATGGTTTGAGAATTCCAACTTATTATATCCGTATTTAATTCTAGTTGATCATATACCTGCAGGCTTCTGCCTTGTAGGAAGTGGAAAGTATGTTCCAAAAGAAGTAGATTATTATGTATATGAAACATTTTTTCTAAGCCCGTTTAGAGGAAAATCTATTTCATATCGCGCAATGCTTGAGATCTTTAAAAATCATCATGGAAAGTGGATGCTGCTTACTCATTCTACAGAGAATAATGTACGAGCGAAAGCTTTTTGGCATAAGACAATTGGTCAGTATACAAATAATAAATATACAACGGAAGAAAAGATAATTGATGGGATGCCTAAATTAGTGTTCCGATTTGAAAATCTTTGCAAAGATTCCTTCACTGTATAAAAGCAAACCCGATTCTGACAAATAATCAGGATTGGGATTTTTTTTGCAACTTTTTTTAAGTTTGTCCGTATAATAAGTATAACACAATAATGGAGGTTCAATGAAGTTGGAGATAAAACGTGTAAATAAGCTTTATACAGAAGGCTTATCTGAACAGGAAATATTACTTAGACAGGAACAAGGACTAACAAACGCTGCTCCTGAAAATATTACAAAAACAACTTGGCAAATTTTACGGGAAAATATTTTTACCGTATTCAATGCCTTTAATCTGGTAATAGGAATTTGTCTCGCTCTTGTGGGAGCATGGACAAATATGGTGTTCTTGGTTGTTATTTTAACGAACATTCTGATTGGTATCTTTCAGGAGTTACACGCCAAAAGATTAGTTGAAAGCCTTAGATTGATTTCTGCGCTTAAAGCGTATGTGATACGTGATGGCAGAGAAAGTGAAGTAACTGTCGAGGATCTCGTTTTAGATGATATCACCGTACTTCGCATGGGAAAACAAGTATGTGCCGATTCTGTTGTGGTTTATGGAGAAATTGAGGTAAACGAATCACTACTTACAGGAGAGTCTGATACAATCGTCAAACGGCCAGGCGACACACTACTTTCAGGAAGTTTTGTTGTCAGTGGTACATGCTATGCCAAAGTGGAACATGTTGGTGCAGATAACTTTATATCCAAACTCGCCATGGGCGCGAAAAAACACAAGAAAATTACATCTGAATTGTTAACCTCAATGAGAAAGGTAACAAAATTCACTGGATTTTTCATCATACCGGTGGGAATACTCTTATTTCTTGAAGCTTATTTTATCCGTTCCAACTCGATTACTCTATCTGTAGTTTTAACTTCCGCTGCTCTTCTTGGTATGCTACCAAAGGGGCTGGTTTTAATAATAAGCATTTCATTAGCAACCGGCGTCATTAAGCTATCGAAAAAGAATATTTTAGTACAGGAAATGCACTGTATTGAAACTCTAGCTCATGTGGACATGCTATGCCTTGATAAGACGGGAACCATTACAGAAGGGAAGATGCGTGTTGTAGATGTTATTCCACTTGATAAAAACGTGATGCCTGTTTCGTTTGAAGAAGCGGCAAGTTATTTTACTGGAGCTATGGATGATAACAACGCCACTTTTATGGCTCTAAAAGAGCATTTCCCGTCAGCCAAAACCTCATACAAAATATTAGCAAAAACCCCGTTTTCATCACACCGTAAATGGAGCGGAATTACTTTTGAAAACTTAGGAACTATTGTGCTTGGTGCACCTGAAATTATTATGGGTAATGACTTTTTGCCACCAAAAGAAATCGAGAAGGCACAGAAGTCGGGCCAGCGTATCTTATATTTTGGTTTCACAACCGAAGTCTTAAAGGACGATGTTCTTCCTTCTGTCAAGTCAGTGGCAGCTGTTAGCTTTTGCGATCCAATTCGAAGTAATGCGAAAGAAACGCTTTCTTTTTTCAAAAATGAGGGCGTAAATATTAAAATCATTTCAGGAGATAATCCGTTGACTGTGTCAAGTATTGCGGAACAAGCGGGCCTTGAGGGATATAATTCCTATATTGATATGACGAATATTAACACAGAGGAAGAGGTAAAAGAAGCAGCAGCAAAATATAAGATTTTCGGACGCGTTACGCCAAACCAGAAAAGCCAGCTTGTAAAAGCATTACAAGCTCAGGGGCATACTGTTGCTATGACTGGAGACGGTGTTAATGATGTACTTGCTCTTAGGGAAGCGGATTGCAGCATAGCAATAGGAGCAGGAAGTGACGCTGCAAGGCAGATATCGCAATTGGTGCTTTTGGATTCTGATTTTTCTGCTCTTCCTAATATTGTTATGGAGGGTAGGCGCGTTGTCAATAATATTAGACGAGTGGCAGGTATTTTCTTCATAAAAACTATATACTCGGTGTTATTATCTATACTTTCGATTTTAACGCTATCAGCCTTCCCATTTATTCCGATTCAGATTACATTGATTGATGCGGTGATCGAAGCATTCCCTGCGTTCTTCTTATCATTTGAACCAAGCAGTAAAAAGCCGGAAGGAGCTTTTTTGGATACGGTTATTAAAAAAGCTCTACCTTATTCCTTGCTGATTTTAATCAGCTATTTGGCAGTCACTTGGCTGTCACCTGCAATTGGAATCTCAGAAGCTGTTGGGAAAACGGCGGTTTATTATTTGACTGGTTTTATCAGTTTGTTAGCCCTGATAAAATCCTGCAAGCCTTTTAACAAGTTGCGTGTATTTTTATGTACCGCATCAGTAATCGGATTTTATGCGGCTGCGTATTTGTTTAGCGGAATGTTAAACCTAGAGAAATTAACGTTAAATGGGATAATCTTATTTTTTGGTATTGCTGCTTGCTGTGTGCCTCTTCAAATAATTTTAATACGTATGATTAACAAGCTGTTTCCTGTGAAGAAAGCTGCTTAATTTGAAATATTCATGACAAGGAGAAGTTCGCGAAGCATACTTTTTATAATTCATGACAGAGAAAAGCTGGCGAAGCGTACTTTTTTATACACGACAAGAGAATTGGCTTGCCACTTCATCTTGTTTGAGAAAGGGAATAAGGATTATGAAACACAAATTAAGATTACAAATTGGCTTACTGGCTGTTACGATTCTGGCATTTACAGTATTGACCGTCTTCGTAACAAGCGGTGCAGCGCAAAGTTTTAATGATAGAGTGTATAGTGAAATCTCTCTTGTTATATATCCTTCTGTTACAAGCTTTATGAAGGTTATTACTAACATTGGTGAATGGTTTGTATATATTCCGTTTGTACTATTATTGTTAATGATACCAAAATCAAGAATTAAAGTAGGCCTTCCCGCTGCCTATGTTTTAGGGGCAGCCGCAGCACTAAACTTTCTGTTAAAACACCTATTTCATATTGACCGTCCAGTAGCACACAGATTGATCGAAGAGACCGGATACGGGTATCCAAGTGGGCACGCTATGATTGGCACAGCGTTTGTCGGGGTCTGTTTATATTTATTTTGTAGGTATTCTTATCATAAGTATTTGAAAGTTGCTGTCACAATCCTTACTGTTATCTTTCTAATGTTGGAAGGTTTTAGCCGTATTTATCTTGGTGTCCATAGTCCAACCGACGTTATTGCTGGATATCTATGTGGACTGATTATTGTGCTGGTTACTATTTTGGTGATTAGATCAAAGGATTTAAATCGTATTTCTTAATACAACTTTTTTAATACAATTTTCTTAGTACAAGCATAGGAAAGGTAGCAACTTTTTATGTTATAATACGTGTAATAAATAAAGACAGAAGGGGGTGGGTGCTTGGATGAACTTATATTGATTAAACAGTGTCAAAAAGGCGATAAATCGGCATTTCAGGCACTTATCTCTTTCTATTATCCATTTGTATCAAAATATCTACTAAAGCTGACCGGAGATGAGTATTTGAGCGAGGATCTAACGCAGGAAACATTTCTCCGGTTAATACGCTTCATTGATCATTATGATATCAATGGCAAGGCAAGCTTTTCCACCTATATCATGACCATTGCCAAACGCCTCTATATCGACCATTTGCGGAAAAATAAGCAGATATTTACAGACTTTACTGAGCTTGAGATTGATTCCGGAGAGGATATGGAACAGGCGGTTATCAAAAGCATGGAGATCGACGAGGCGATAAAGCGGCTTAATTCTCTACCACAGGATCAGGCTATTGCTATTAAAATGAAATATCTGGAACAAAAAACGTTGGAGGAAATAGCAAGGCAGCTTGATATACAACCAAAAACCATCAAAAGCCGAATACACAATGGCATAGTCAAGATTCGGCAGACATTGATAGGGGGCGAATCGTAGTGAACGAAAATTTGAATACACTTCTTGACTCACTGGATGAGGAAATTGAACGCAAATGCTTTGAGCTGAAAGAAAAGCAGCGTGAAAAAAACATGAATCGGACTTTTCTGATCTGTTGCCTGTTGTTTATTATTGTCCCGGTCACTCTGGTATTCCTTGGATTGAGTGCGCTGACATTTATCACTTGGGCGGTTATATTCATGGTGGTGAGTGCAGTCGTTTTATCACCAGTTATTTTTAAATCTAATTTGGAGGTATTATACAATGAAAAGATTTGAAAAACTGCTTACCAATATCAATTTTAAAAAAGTACTCATCCTATATCTGGTTGCCGCTATTATTGCGGGAATTACGTCTGTTTCGCTTCTTGGTTATGTATTTCGTAACAAAATTGGGTTAATTTTTGACTACAAAAAAGTTTCTGAAAAACTGGAACATAACTCCGATGCGACCGAAGTTCAATCTGACTTGGCCAACTTTGCTAATAAAAATGCGGATGTGGTAGACGTTGTGATTCTTGATGCAGATAATAAGATCTTGTTTTCTGCGAAACATTCAGAAGTCGCGAAAACAGGCTCAATCAGTCTGGAACTGGATCCTCAGTGGAAACATGAGTATAAATTTATGATTGATCCATCAAATCCTGAGGTGGCATATCGTTTGATTAAAAGTGAAGCTTCTTTACGATCTGTAGTGTCTGTCATAAAAGGCAATGATTATTATGATGAACATGACGGAGAGTATTTTTTCGGTGTAAGTTCTGCAAAAACGGTTTATTCACTGAATTATATACGCGGAGAAAACAATAGCAAAACTTATTTTATTTTTGAATTTTTACCGGTAGAAAATGGTATGCTTTATATTAAAGTTGTGGCTGCCGCTGCTATGTTGTTCTTCATGCTTTACTGGGTGTTACTTGCTCTGTATGTTTATGCTGATGCAGTAAAATCAAAACTAAACGGAACGGCATGGGGAATTCTGATGTTATTCACAAACCTTGGTGGATTCGTTATCTATAAAATTTACAAACAGAACGGCAAAACCTGCTTTAAATGTAAGGCGTTACAAGGAAAGAGCAATCTATATTGTACCGAATGCGGTGCAAAAATCGGAAGTTCCTGCGAAAAATGCGGTGCGTCATTTAATAGTCACGATCGGTATTGTAGGATATGCGGAGAAAAGAAAAAGGAAAGTTAATAATTCTTGGTATCCTTATCCGGGGCATAGTATGATTGAAAAAGTTCCTGTAGACTCAATACATTCATGTAATACGCAATGTTTTTTAGTATAGAAATGAATTAAGTTTGTATCCCCCATCATGGCTTGTTTAATAGTGAGAAACAACCTATAATGATCGATAGAATGAGATTGGAGAGGATACATATTATGCACATGGCTGACGCTTTGGTTGCACCGGCAGTAGCGACAACAATGTATGCGGCTACTTCGGTAACAGCAGCTATTTCGGTGAAAAAAGTAAAATTAGAAAACGATAAAAAGATAGTTCCCTTCATGGGTGTAATGTCTGCTTTTGTGTTTGCGGCGCAAATGGTAAATATTACAATACCGGGAACTGGTTCTAGCGGACATTTTTGTGGAGGATTATTACTGGCGATACTAGTAGGACCTTATGCGGGATTTCTGGCTATGATATCTGTACTTGCTGTCCAATGTCTGCTTTTTGCGGATGGCGGCATTTTAGCACTTGGGGCTAACATATGGAATATGGCGTTTTATTCCTGCTTTATTGGATATCTATGTATATACCGTCCACTGATGAAAAAAAGTATGAGTACAGGAAAGATACTAATAACATCTGTTCTTGCAAGTGTTGTTAGTTTACAACTTGGAGCGTTTAGTGTAACTCTTCAAACATTAATCTCTGGAGTTACTTCTTTATCTTTTGGTCAATTTTTATTGTTTATGCAACCTATTCACCTTGCAATTGGAGTGCTGGAAGGTTTGATTACTGGTGCGGTTATTATATTTGTCTTTCATGCACGTCCTGAGCTTCTTCATAATAGTAATGCAGTGAATAAAATAGGTTTGAAACAGGTGCTCATTATTTTATCAACAGTAGTAATCTTTCTAGGTGGTGGGTTGTCCTTATTAGCATCAGAGAATCCGGACGGATTAGAGTGGTCGATTCAAAATTTAACTGGTAGTACGGACGTGGAACCAGAGAGTAAGTATATCGATGCAATGGATAACGCTGCGAAGATACAAGAAAAGACAGCCTTACTTCCAGATTATTCATTCAAAGATAGTGAGTCGAAGCTAGGAACTTCGTTTTCTGGGGTTTTTGGAGCAATAGTCGTAGGAGCGATTAGTTTAGGGTGTTGTGTCTTACTCAAGACATTTAAGAGAAAAGATGACATCTTGGAGTAAGGAAATAATAAGAAATAAAGGTATGATCTTTAGAAACATAGTTTCTAAAGATCATACCTTTATTCATGATAAGGAAAAGTTGATTTACAACTTTGGCATGACCTTTCTAGCTCCTAAAAACATCCAAGTGACTAATACAAAAGGCATAGTAAGCCCAGGAATTCCATATGGCATTAACCATGTATCAATAGCTGCGGTGATTGGTACGGTAAGAATTGAAGCAATCACCCCGGTAAGTGGTGCAAATGGACGATCCGCATCGAATACCTTTGAAATCGCTAGTGCTGTCAATACCGCATTAAATCCATACAATCCTTGATTGAGCAAGGAAAACTCGGAACCCAAGCAATAAGCAGTAGCAAATCCCACAATAGTTCCGATAATTGCATACATTACAGATTTCCAATTGTCCCAAAATATTGCAACTAAAATAAGAATTCCTGAAATCAAAAAGGTTTGAAAATATACTTGTCCAACGCCATTTACTAATCCGTTTAACAAATTAAAATTACCATCATTGACCATATGCCAGCTGGCTAAATCCTGCGGTAGTATTACAGATGCTAACTTAAAAACCTGAAGGTGATAACCTGCAAGAATAAATAGCCATGTTAAAATAATATATGGAAAAGTCAAAACAGGTATTTTAAGATTACTAAAAAAGTGATTCATCGCAGCTGTTAGTATGGCAACAAAGAAAGCTCCTAACAAAGCGATCCACCATCGGTTATAACCCATAAAGAATATAGATAATGCTAATCCTATTAAAACAGAGTTATAACCTAGTAATCCCTGGTTTATCGTATTTTTATTTACACCGGTTATATGGCCTGTTAAAGCACCTATCATAGAAGATATCAATGCGATTATCCCTAATTTATAGTCGGAAAAGGTAATCGCAATTAAAATAATTAGGCCGGATAACGTATTTTCTACTAATATTACTTGAGAAATACCTTTTAGAGATGCGGTTATTAAATTATTAAGATTTAAATTTTTATTTTCTGTTTTGAGTTTATCCATACTAACTCTTACCTCATGCAAGTAATAATTTTTAACAAAAAAATTTTGAAAACAAGATAAAGTACGCTTTACGACTTTTCGAAGTAATGAATAACATGCTTAATATTTTCCAAGAAACACAGGAGATCTTTTATACCATTTCATTCTGATCAACTTATGGCAGATGTCAAAAGCTCTCATGACTTCTTGTGTAGAAGAAGCAAGGACTCTAAGCATGAAACCAGGTTTGGAAAGCATAGATAAACCGTATCTACATTTTAAATTCTGGGTCTCCATCACATCATATAGCATTGATATCAAGCTCTCATCGGTATATTCACTAACAACAATCATTGTACCTAGATGAGAATATTCTTCAAATTGTCCAATACTACTCAGTGATTGACTGCCAGGCGTTAATCTTATATGATCGAGTAGGATAAGATTATCTTCCAAATATACTTTTGTATTTAAGTCGAGCATATGGTAAGAAAATAGATTTCCCTTCGGGTCCCATCCCGAAGTTATGATATCGGTAGCAATTAAGCTGGTACCCTTCTCCATATGCACTATAGTTTTTTGCTTGTATCTTGAATTCTTATAACCTATTATTGGGTCTGGTAGGTATTCTAACAAGCTGCCTTCCTTTAATGTGATATTTATCTCTTGAACCACAGGATTTTTGGGAGTTTTGTATATCTTGGAGGCGGATTGAGTTGTCAATAGAAGCTGTGCTTCCTTAGCCAAATGAATATCCATTCGATAGGTATCCCCATCTACATAACCTCCACCTGGGTTCATGATATAAAAACACGCTTGCTCATCGTTATTTAGATAAAATGGATTCATTAGTTTGAAGGCACCATAAAAATACATATCTTGTGCTATCGTTTTTCCTCTTTTTTTCTCTGTAGATAATTGCAGATATCCAGTGTAATTAGTCATTCTCTAAGTTAATCCTTCCAGGCAAACATTTTTTCTAATCCAACTTATGACATCAGGAAGCCCTTCATCTTTCTTTAAATTGGTAAATACAAAAGGTTTATTCCCTCTGAATTTTCTAGTATCAGAGGCCATGATATCAAGGTTTGCACCTACATATGGAGCAAGGTCTGTTTTATTAATCACAAACAAATCGGACTTAATCATTCCTTGACCACCTTTACGTGGTATTTTCTCGCCTTGTGCAACATCAATGATATAGATTGAAAAATCGGCTAGTTCAGGACTAAATGTTGCAGCTAGGTTATCTCCGCCACTTTCTACAAATACAATCTGAACATCTGGGTGTCTTTGAACCAGTTCATTTACAGCAGCAAAATTCATGGAAGCGTCTTCTCGAATTGCAGTATGAGGGCATCCACCAGTTTCAACACCGATTATTCTGTCAGAAGGTAATACACCATTCTCCATTAAAAACTTTGCATCCTCTTTTGTATAGATATCATTAGTAACCACAGCCATGCTATAATCATCACTCATGTAACGTGTGAGTTTTTCTACAAGCATTGTCTTTCCAGCTCCAACTGGTCCGCCGACACCGATTTTTATGGGTTTCATATACTACCTCTTTTCTTAATAAATTAGGCATAACATCATTCCAATGAAAGATTAGATTCCTTATATTTAAGACATAAAGATACGAATGTGTAATACTTCATGCCTCATCTGAGAAATTTCAATGCCTGAAGCCGTTATACCGAAATCGTCTTCTGTAAGCGTTTCAATTAAATTCCAAGCATCAGCGATAAAATCTTGAGATTCCTTAATAAGCTGTTGACCTTGTGTTTGACCGAGAGGAATACCACGAACAGCATTTTGTACAAGGTTTGCATTGGAGGAAAATAAGTAGCTCATAACAGTAGTATTCTTTGGAATAGAGAGAGAATGTGAAATCAAGGCAAATGCAATTGCTGGGTGGCCATAGCTGACCCCTTTCGCTATTCTATCTACGTAAGAAGTAAGTCGTGAAGAGGGGTAGAGTTGATTACCCAAGGTTAACAACCTTTCCCCTATGATTCTGCTACCTTCTCTACTTTCTCTAGCCAAAATCTGTGCTCGTAACATGCCATCTAACATCCATATGGTATCCATGTCATTATTCTCAAGAGCCTCATAAGCCAAGCGGCAGGCAAGACCATCTGAGTATACCAACTGTTCTTTGATATAAGCTTTATTCCATTTGGAAAAAGTCTCTTTATTAAAAATAATACCATCCTGAATATAGGTCTCGAGGCCAAAAGAATGGCTAAATGCACCGGTTGGAAAGGTTGAGTCGCATAATTGAAGCAGATTTAAAACGTAATTATCCATGGCTATGACCTACATGACGAAATGCCAACTTTACTTTCTTGTTCTCACGAGTATAAGGAACTTCTAATTGCTTTAATAGTTCCTCTACTAGATAGTCGTATTGTACCAGCATTTCTATTTCATCAAATTGTGCTGGAATATGGCGATTTCCTATTTTATGCGCAATATCTCCCATCTGCCTCAGGCTGCTTGGACGTATGACAAGTAAATCATCAGGAATAACATTTAACACGATAATATCTCGCTCATCCATATACAAAATATCGCCGGGGGAAAGATCTTTCTGCCCGTTTAGACAGATACCAATCTCCCTGCCGTGATCTGTAACCACTCTTTGGACTTTCTTTACCAAATTTGAACTCTCAACGAATACATTTTCCAGGTGTAGTTTATTTAGAATTTCATCGCTAATATTGTCAATATTGCCTACTACTTGTTCTATAATCACAATTTCACCTCAAACTTAAAATAAGAAATACCGCTGTGCTAAAGGAAGTTCCGCAGCTGGTTCACAAGTAATTAGTTCCCCATTAACCCTTACGTCATAAGTCTGAGGATCTACCGTTATTTCTGGTGTTTCGCAGTTATGCTTCATATCTTGTTTCGTTAAATTACGAATACCGAAAACTGGAAGTACTGTTTTTTCAAGTCCTAACTTTTTGTGTACACCCAATTCAAATGCAATTTTAGAGACAAATGTTATCGAACTTCTTTGTAGAGCCAAGCCGTAAGATGCATACATTGGGCGATAAGTGATAGGCTGTGGAGTAGGAATTGATGCATTCGCATCTCCCATAATACTGTTTGCAACCATGCCACATTTTATAATCATATTTGGTTTTGCTCCGAAAAACTGAGGCTGCCATAGAACCAGATCCGCATATTTACCTACTTCAACCGATCCAACATAGGTATTGATACCATGGGCAATTGCTGGATTTATTGTATATTTGGAAATATATCGTTTGGCTCTATTATTATCTCCGACGCCGCTATCGCCTTGTAATTTACCTCTTTGCTTTTTCATCTTATCCGCTGTCTGCCAGGTTCTTGTGATTACCTCACCAATACGCCCCATAGCTTGGGAATCGGAGCTCATAATACTGAAAATTCCCATATCATGCAAAATATCTTCTGCAGCGATTGTTTCCTTTCGGATACGGGAATCAGCAAATGCTACATCTTCTGGAACATTACGTCTTAAATGATGGCAAACCATAAGCATATCCATATGTTCATCGATTGTATTGATGGTATATGGTTTGGTAGGGTTCGTTGAGGCTGGTAATACGTTTGAAAATGCACCCATTTTAATAATATCTGGAGCATGTCCTCCACCCGCACCTTCTGTATGAAAGGTATGAATTACTCGACCATTTATCGAATCGATGGTGTCTTCGACGAATCCAAATTCATTTAAGGTATCTGTATGAATTGCCACTTGTACATCATATTCATCTGCAATTTTTAAGGAATGATCAATAACAGAACGCATTGCTCCAAAATCTTCATGAATTTTTAGTCCGATTACCCCTGCTCTGATCTGCTCGGTTAAGGCAACATCAGAGGATGTACTTCCTTTTCCTAATAATCCTACATTAATTGGGAGGCCTTCTACCGATTCCAGCATGCGGTGAATATTCCATTCTCCTGGGGTACAGGTGGTTGCTTTGGTACCTTCTGCTGGGCCAGTTCCACCACCAATTAGAGTGGTTACTCCTGATGTTAATGCAACATCTACTTGTTGAGGTGAAATAAAGTGAATGTGAGTATCAATACCACCGGCAGTCACAATAAGGCCTTCTCCTGCGATAATTTCAGTGGATGCTCCTATGATAATGTCTACATTCTTCATGATGCGAGGATTACCACTTTTACCAATAGCCGCAATTTTTCCATCTTTAATACCGATGTCAGCCTTGTATATACCAGAGTAGTCAAGAATCACAGCATTGGTAATAACAAGATCCATTGCACCTTCTGCACGGCTTATAAGAGGGTCTTGTCCCATACCATCACGGATTACTTTACCTCCACCGAATATAACTTCATCTCCGTAACTAGTATAATCTTTTTCGATTTCTATAAATAAATCGGTATCACCTAAACGAACAGCATCGCCAACGGTCGGGCCGTACTTTGCAGTATACAGTTCTCTGGTCATAGAAAAACTCATATCAATTCCTCCTAGTATCCAATTTACCGTCTATCTTATTATTAAATCCGTATACGAAACGTTCTCCTGCATAATCCACCAACGAAACTTCTTTTGAGTCACCAGGCTCAAATCTAACCGCAGTACCCGCTGGTATATCAAGGTGCATGCCTATCGTTTCTTCCCTGTTAAATTGTATTGCAGAATTTACTTCATAAAAATGATAGTGAGATCCAACTTGAACAGGGCGATCCCCGGTGTTGACAGCTGTTATCTTAATAGTTCTTCTGCCTTCATTGCATGTAATTTCCTCGTTTTTTAAAATATATTCTCCTGGTTTCAATTTACTGTTACCTCCTTTTTATTTTATTGGTTGATGAACAGTAACTAATTTTGTGCCATCTGGAAAGGTCGCTTCTACCTGAACATCATGAATCATGTCTGCAATTCCATCCATTACATCATCAACTGTAAGCACTTCTCGTCCGGCTTGCATCAATTCCGACACAGACTTTCCATCCCTTGCACCTTCTAATATTTCAAATGCAATCATGGAAATAGCCTCAGGATAATTCAGTTTTAGCCCTCTTTCTTTTCTGCTTCTTGCAAGATTTGCAGCTACCACGATTAAGAGCTTTTCCTGTTCACGAGGTGATAGCATCATAAATATCCCTCCTTTAAATAGTATTTTTTCCAGTATTTATTATGGTCGGTAGCACAAAGAAATATTCAGAAACTGTTAATCTTTGCTAAATGAAGAGGAGATTAGGTCTGCTTAGGCTTTTACATCTTAGAATAATGAAAATGTAATAATCTATCTATGCAACATTTGGTGTTAGTTGATACCATAATATTGTGAAGCAAGTTACTTATTATAGTATATGGAGTAGGGGGGAGGTAAGGGAGCAAAGAGTGAAGGATAATATGAGTAAAGGATAATATGAGTAAAGGATAATATGAGTAAAGGATAGTAAGAGTAAAGGATAATAAGAGTAAAGGATAATAAGAGTTAAGGATTAAGAGTATGTAGAAGGAAAATGATACTTTAGCATATTATAGAAGGATAAGTTATACAATGTGTTAAGGTTGTAAACTATTTTATAAGAAACCAGCATCGGAGGAAAGTTCTTCTCCACCGCAAACTATTTTATTTTTACTAATGCTTTCTAAATGTATCTGTTCATTTGATAGATATTCTGTTAAAATAGCGGAAGCAGTTGCTCTGTATTTATTGGCAATGGATGGTCAAACCTGCTAATAACCTACTATAGGTATTTTAGTATTAGGAATTCTATTGATAGTAACTATTAACTAAGCAAATAAAATAAGTTTCATAGCTTATTATATGAGGATTTATGGAATGAAAAAGATTGCGAATGTCCCTACCGAAATGATATTAAATGGTATGGTAGAAACTCATTATCACGAGGATGGAAAAGAATTTAAACATAATCATACGAATACAAAAGTGGTACTAAATCGTTTATCTAGGGCAAGTGGGCATTTGGAACACGTAAAACGTATGGTTCTTGAGGGGAAGGATTGTAGTGAGGTTTTAATTCAATTGTCAGCAGTGATTTCTGCTCTTAATAAAACAGGAAAGGTAATTTTAAAGGATCATATTGAGCATTGTGTTGTTGATGCTGTTGAATCTGGAGATGAAGTTGCCTTAAAAGATGTTATTACTGCAATCGATCGCTTTATTAAATAATATAGAATATACTAGGATAGTTTAAGGATAAGAGAGGTGTTATGAGTAAGATTAATCAAGCAATTTATAATATTCATGAAATAAATGAATTAGCAGATAGGAAAAATCTAGTTAATCTGGTACATCCTCTAATAAAGCTGTTGGTTACAATTAGTTATCTTATCTGTGTAATATCCTTTGATAAATACGACTTCATTGGATTATTTCCGATGCTACTATATCCCTTGCTGATACATTATATGGCTGAGTTATCCATCAAAAGTAGCCTAAAGAAAATACTAATAATTTTGCCTTTGATATGCCTTGTTGGAATTGCCAATCCATTTCTTGACCATTCAAAAATATATGAGGTATTTGGGATTACTATCACTGGAGGCATGATTTCTTTGGTTACCTTGGTATTAAAAGGGTTGTATTCCTTGTTGGCATCCTATTTGTTAATAGCAACCACTGGTATTGAGGGGGTATGTTATGCACTTAGTTTATTACATATTCCAGATATCATCGTAACTCAAATATTTTTAGTTTATCGATATATGTTTGTTCTTATGAACGAGGCAAATGCTGTCATAGAAGCATATTCGCTAAGAGCACCTAAGGAAAATGGAATACATTATAAGGTCTGGGGAACTTTTTTGGGACAACTACTATTACGAAGTTTTGACCGTGCGGAAAAGCTATACGACAGTATGCAGTTGCGAGGGTTTCATAAAAAAATTTTTTATGCTAAATCTCAAAAATTTAATAAAAAAGATTTTATCTACCTTCTAGTATCTTTGATGATTATTATTTGCCTTAGGATATTAAATGTGTAAGGTATTATTAGAAGAGTATTTTGATCCATCAAGGAAGTACACCGCTTCTAAGCGAAAAGAGCTTCTCAGGTAAATGATGCTTCTCAGGCGAATGATGACTCACAAGCGAACGGTGCTTTAAAACGAACGGTGCTTCACAAGCGGAGCTAGACTTACTTTAGCTATTTTAACTAGAATGGAATTATGAAATATGCGAAAAAATAGCTACAGCTAAAAGTTTGCCGGTTATGGAAAGGAATAGAGAATAAGTATGAATCAAAAGTACATAGAACTTAACAATATTTTTTTCTCCTATGGAAATGGAGATGATATATTAAAAGACATTTCATTTTCTGTTGATAAGTCAGAAGCAGTAGGAATTATAGGAGCGAATGGGGTAGGTAAATCAACCTTACTAAGAATTCTTGTAGGATTAGAATTAAACTTTAGAGGGGAAGCAATCGTAAATCATGTACCTGTTACTAAAAAAACACTTTCTGAAATACGTTCAAAGATAGGTTACCTATTTCAAGATTCTGATAATCAGTTGTTTACTCAAGATGTTTATCATGATGCTGCATTCGCATTAAGAAATTATGGATTAAATGAAAAGTTGGTAGAAGAAAGGGTTATGGAAGCACTTGATTTAATAGGAATTACTCACCTTAGGGATAGAAAGATTTATAAAATGTCTGGTGGGGAAAAGAAGATGGCCTCCATTGCCACGTTGCTCGCAATGAAACCAGATATTCTATTGCTTGATGAACCAACAATTACATTAGATCCTAGGAACCGACGTGCTTTTATACAGTTATTAAATCGATTGGATTATATAAAAATAATTGCTACTCATGACCTGGATATGGTGCTTGAAACTTGCAGCAGGGTTATTCTTTTATCAAAAGGTTGTGTCGTAGCAGATGCGCCTACAGAAAAGATACTTTTTGATAAAGAATTACTGGAAGCACATGGTCTTGAGCTACCTCTTTGTCTTAGGGGTAGATAGTGGGACTAAGAAAGAGGAGTTCATAGAAAAAAGGCTTCCAATGAAAACAATCATTGAAAGCCTTTTTTTCTATGGTGTGTGAAAGCAAATCTGGACCACACAAATCAAACATGAGTGAATTCTAATCGTTTATACCTCTTCCAGTACTACGCTAACTGGATAATGGTCAGAAAGAAAGACTCCATTCTCACAATCCGTCCATAATTCACGAGTGCAGCATTTTAATCCGGAAGATACTACGATATAATCTATCTTTTCCGCTGGCTGCATTCTTCCAAAATCATGGAAAGTCCCTTCCATCCCCGATGTAAGATCTCTTAAAAATTCGCTTTTTGCTATTAAACTAATTTCCTCAGAATTCGGATATCCATTAAAATCTCCAGTTAAAATCATTTCTACTTTACCAAAGCCCGCCTGTTTCTTTTGCTCTGCAACCCCACTCATATGTTTTAGTATTTGCTGCATTCCTAGAACTCTAGCTTCACTGCCTTCATGATCTAAATGAGTATTTAGGAGATAATATAACTTTTCTGTTTCTAAGTCCTGTAAAAAAACCTCGGTCACTGATCTTGGACACATACTTTGATTTTCGTACCTAGTTCCAGGTACATCTGGGGTTAATGATAACCAAAATGTATTCATTGATATTAACTGATATTTCTCCTTTTTAAAAGCTACAGTATTTTGCTCACCTTTTAAATCCTTTTCTCTACCACAACTTAGAATATAATAATCCTCTAAATTCTCTTTTAACCATTTAACAACATGCGGTAATGCTTCTTGGAAACAAACAATATCTGCATTTTCTTTTTTTAATTTCTGTAATATTAACTCCTTTCTATATTGAAAGTTATTATTACCATCCTGATTATAATCACAACGGATATTAAATGTTACAACCTTCATATGTCCATCCTCCACTTTATTAATTATCATTTATAAATATTAGTTCTTAACATAAATATGAAAATTATTATCGCTCATAGCAGCAGATAAGAAAACATCTTTTGCAATCTGAATGCCACCGTCTCTGTAGATATTGTTTAAGTTGTCTCCAGGCAGTATGTTATTATTTGATTTAACACAAATATGTTTATCCATCGTGTCATCGACATGATAGGTAAAGAAAACTGTCTTTCCAAAGCAAGTAAATTGTAGCGTTACGCCATCTAATTCTTTCGTAACAACAGGATCGATGTGGATAACATTATGGCCGAAACGAATTCCTAGCAAATCTGCAATGATTCTTCGGATATAAATACCAGGACCGCTGGAATAGAGCCTCCAACCACCTTTCACATTAATATCTCCGGTTCTTAGTTTATCAAAGTTTTTTGCATATTCATAACGATCATCAAAGCATCCTTCGGAACTGCTAAAGTAAACATTACTTTGACGAGTAAGGGCATTTGGTACATAATCTGTCAATAAGATCGGATTAATACGCATTAAGGCATCCCATGCTTTTTTAGAAAGGCCCATAGTTGCTAATGCTTCTATATAGCGAATGTGAGCATGCACATACTGCAGGCTGATTTCTCTACCAACATTTGCTGCTTGTTCTGCACGTAAGAATATTTTACTGATTCCACCGCTATAACTAGCTGGATGGTCCATCAAACGAACGCCATCCGGACATGCCAGATGTTCATCGATAATTTCTAAATTACGAGTTGCTAACTTAAAATCAGCCAATTGTGCTATAATACTTCTGGTTAGTGGCAGTAGTCGATAATGGATGGATGACTCCGTATCATCCGGATGCAACATATACTTCATATGTTCTTCGGATTCTCTATAAAGAAAACCTGCGATAACCCCGTCTTTTATCAGATATTGATAGAAGGATGTTCTGATGTCGTTTGCCATATGAGATAATTCTTTCGAAAAATCATGGTCGATACCCTTAATAGCACTGCAAAGAAGTTCTAAGGTCTGTTCTGCAAGAGCTTGTGTCCAGGCGCTTACCAGATTTTCTTTTAATTCACTATTGGCTGGTTGCAAGGTATCATCCCAGTCTCCACCAGCGTAGGAAATTAGCGCTGTCCCGGATAGATAACGATTCTTTATTGTAGTGACAGCACGCTTGATATGAATCAGTATTGTTTCCGGCTGATTGGTAGGCAAAGCATCTTTCGCAGTGCGGTAATCTACAAGCTCATTTAGAATGGAGGTGTCTCCGGTTGCCTGTATATAATCACTGATAGCTTTTAATGGCCAAAATACAACATCCCCATGACAATCTTCTTGATGTATAGGATAATGATCAAACATAAACCACTGAGGCCACTCGAATCCCCCCTCTATCTGATGGGAGTAAAGAGTTATCAGAATATGTCGTACGAGGTCAAAATGCCCTGTAGTTAAGAAAAATTCTATCGGGCCTTGGCATACATCTCGTGTACCCCATGCTGCACCACCGGATTGCTCAAGACCATGTGGAGATGCAAAATGGATTAAGGCATCATGAGCATACCAATGTATGATTGCATTTAGTTTCTCTGCTGAAAGTGGAATTTTGTCTGGAGCACTTAATTTAAAATTACAAACCAATTGATCATAGTAAATGCGATAAGCTTCAAGCTGTTCTTTATAGTCATACTGATCTAAGAATGGAATTACATTTCCTGTATCAAATCCTTGCATTACAATATCAAAGCTGGATTTTTGAAGTATTTCTATCGATAGTAAAGATGGATTAATCGTCGTATTATTATGAAAGAAAATGCTATCGTCTGATAACGTACAGTCCTCTGGTATTCTCATTCGGAACGAAAGTTCAGGATAAAAATGATTCGTAACAACAGGATCGGTTGGGGAAAGCTGTAGTATATTACCCTCTCTTGTCAATTTGATTTCATTTTCATACTCATTCGGTCCTACCGTAAGCTGATGAGTAACAATAAAATCATATTTTTTATGCCCAAGAGACTGAACTTTTAGTACAATTTCCGGTCGGTTATACATTGCAAAGGAGGTAATTATTAAGACATCCTCGTCTAGCTGATAATACCAGGTACTGCCCGCAACATTCATCTCGTAGGCAGCAGGTAAGGTAAGTTGTCTATAGCAGTCGCCAATTTTAATAAAGATTCTCTGACCGCTGTCTTTTTGGATGTTTAATAAACCTCTGTGATTGGATAGCAGTTTATTATAAGTTGTATTTCCTACTACAAACTGGCAGTTAAATGCACCATACATATAGTTTGTAGAACTTACTACACCTTGAGGAACCTTAGTTACATCAAAATTTGTCATAAGAATATGTCCGTGTGGACGTTCTGTTGTTAGTTCTTTGTCTTGTAATACAACATGACTTTTTTCTGGTGTGAAAAAGGAGAGTAATGCTTCCTCCTCTTTTTCCTCAAGAAGTCTCTTTGGGAAATAATGTTCTACCTGTTTGGCATCCCAACGAGAAGAAGCATAAGGAGCCCCTATGTTTTGAAGGGTAGGAACATTAACAGGCAAGATCTCTCCAGATTCATGGTAGGCATAGGCTTTTTCTAATTCCTGTATGTACTCTATTTCACGGATTACTTCCGGATGATTAGTTTTACAAATACCATAAAAAGAGAATTGTTTTGTTCCAGAGAGCGAAAAGGCTTCGGTTTGAAGGGCGGTATGAGCTAACTCATACTGCTTATTTTTGCTTGGAAGATCCCCGTACAATGCTTCAGGGATATTTGTTTTTTTATAAGATAGACCAAAAAATTGTGTACCATCGGTAGAATAAGCAATGGAACGAATACCTAAGCTACCTTGTTGGAGGTATGGAAATAAATCACCCTGAGCCATATTTTGTCTGGAACATATCACGTAGCCATAATCTCCTTGAAAGATGCTATGACCTAAATATTGTGCCAAATACAATTCATTGGAATTAACACTTCCCTTTGTACCGACACCGATATCCTGGGAATAGATAATATCTGCTTTGTTGCAATTTCCAGACAGAGATATGTCCCAGAACCAAATACCGTATGGGGTTAAACGAAAAGTAACGGTATAGGAAATATCCTCAGCCGTTCCTTCAAAAATAAGTGTTGATGTACCGGATTTTATAGTGCTTTTGGAGTTCATCCCGATGAGAGGATAGAAAGCAAGGGAATTATCTTTGTATATTCGAAGATACAAATTGTTGGTAGAGCCATCAAGCGTATTACCTTGAAAAGCATTGATCATAATGGATTCATGAATCCATTCAAAGTTGTCTCCTCCTGGTAAGAAAGTAAAAGTACTGTTACTGTTTTCTAGGATGATTGGAGCAGACAATGTTTTTAGTATCATATAGTTACCTCCTTCATAAAACGAGTGGAAACATTTCCAATTTACAAGAAGTATACAAGAATGAGATTTATATGTCAAGAAAAATAGTAATTATCAATAAAAGTGGAAGAGAATAAAAGGATACCAGATTGAGGAAAAAGAAATGGATAAAAATTCATACTGTATATAATGCACAAAAAAATATATTATACATTGACATATTTGACATATTGACAAAAAATATTGAATGAATTATGATGTAAATATCAAAACAAAAGGAAACGTTTCCAATTACACAAATATCTATTCACTCATTTCCTAGTTTTGATAATAAAAAGATTGGAGGAAGAAAATTGAAAGTAAAGCGGGGGTTCCAAGCATTTGGAAAAGAAATGCGTAAAAATTGGGTCATGTTTCTTATGCTTCTGCCAGCAATCGTTTATTTTATTATTTTTTCCTACGTTACGATGCCTGGAGCATATGTTGCTTTCGTCAATTACAATCCCAACAAGGGAATTTTCAAAAGTGATTTTGTAGGTTTTAAAAATTTTGAATTTTTAATAAAGAATGGTGATCTTTGGAGAATCACAAAAAATACGTTATTGTACAATATAGTTTTTTTGATATTAAGCCATTCTTTACAGATTATATTAGCAATTATGTTGTCTGAAATAATGAATAAATATTTTAAAAAAATTTCCCAATCAGTAATCTTACTTCCTCATTTTATTTCTTATGTGGTAGTTGGAGTTTTTGCATATAACTTTTTTAATTTCGATAACGGCTTTATTAACTCTATATTGGTAAATCTAGGTATGGAGCGTTTTCCTTTTTATTCTAATCCGGGGATATGGAAGTACATAATTGTCTTTTTCTATATATGGAAGACAACAGGATATGGAATGATTGTGTATTTAGCAGCTATCACAGGAATTAGTGGTGAAGTTTATGAAGCAGCTTATATAGATGGCGCCAGTCGTTTTCAAAGGATTTGTTATGTAACGATCCCACTTTTAAAACAAACCTTTGTCTTATTAGTATTATTTGGTCTTGGAGGTATTTTACGAGGATCCTTTGATTTATTTTATAATCTTATAGGTACCAATTCACTCCTATATCGCCAGACGGATATTATTGATACTTATGTATACCGTAGTTTAATTGGTTCCTTTAATTTTGCATCCAG
The DNA here is from genome assembly GCF_000018685.1 of Lachnoclostridium phytofermentans ISDg. NCBI lineage: Bacteria > Bacillati > Bacillota > Clostridia > Lachnospirales > Lachnospiraceae > Lachnoclostridium > Lachnoclostridium phytofermentans. Next base: position 901,411 of record NC_010001.1, read on the forward strand.
TGCAGCTGTTGGACTATACCAATCCGTGTTTGGCTTGATCTTAGTTCTTACAATTAACTTGATAGTCAGAAAAATTGAGCCAGAGAGTGCACTATTTTAAAAAAGGAGGTAGAAAATGAAGAAAAATCACCGGGATGGAAATTCCATAAAAATGAGCAATGGCAATAAAGCGTTATCAATTATATGTTATGTGGTAATTGGAATTTTCGCAATATCTTGTCTTTTCCCGTTTGTGTTAATGATTTCCTCTTCCTTTATGACAGAAAGAGAGATTGTAGCAGAAGGGTATAAGCTATTTCCTAAAACATGGAGTATTGCCGCATATAAATACTTATTAGACAACCCAACAAAGTTAATTAATGCTTATAAAGTAACAATAACAACTACAGTAATAGGAACGCTACTTGGGTTATTCACTATGTCTATGGCGGGTTATGTACTTAATAGAAAGGATTTTAAATATCGAAATTTCTTTTCCTTTTTTATCTATTTCACCACACTATTTAGCGGAGGTCTCGTTCCTTCCTATATTTTAAATGTAAGATACCTGCATCTAAAAGATAGTATATGGGTAATGATAATCCCAGGACTAATTAGTGCTTGGTCTATATTTTTGATGAGAAATTTTATGAAGTCTATACCAGATGAATTGTATGAATCTGCTACTATAGACGGTGCAGGAGCTTTTACAATCTATAGAAAAGTCTTTATGCCGCTTGCTATTCCTTCTCTAGCAACAATTGGACTTTTCCTTGCGCTTGGTTATTGGAATCAATGGTATAGTGCTAGCTTATATATTGATACTCCATCCAAATATCCTTTACAGTATTATTTACAAAAGATGATTAATCAAACAAGTATTGAAGCATTAGCCAGTCAAGGTCATTTTATTGATGTTAGTACGTTGCCAACTCAATCCGTTAAGATGGCGACTGCAGTATTAACAACGGGACCAATTATTTTATTATACCCTTTTGTTCAGAGATATTTTGTAAGCGGACTTACGATAGGCTCTGTAAAAGGATGATTGTTTCAAAATGATATTATAGGCTTTACTTTTTAGTAGAAGACCTATAAAATAAAGGAGGAAAAAGTATGAAAATGAAAAAAGTTATGCGCAGTATCTTAAGCCTCATTATGGTCAGCGTGCTCCTAGCGGGATGCGGCAAAGGGGCGAAAACAAATTCATCAGGGAATAAGTCTGAGGGGGAAGTCGACTTATCAGAACATGTAACACTTACTATGTATCTGTATGGTTCCGCTGGTGTAGCAAATGAGGATATTTTAGCAGAAATTAATCGTAAACTGACGGAAGATATTAATACTTCCATCGAAATTAAGTACATAGATTGGGGCGATATTGGAACCAAGTATCCGCTAATCTGGGCATCCAATGAAGCTTTTGATATGGCTTATGCTTCAATCAATACAGTAGTACCGTTTTATACATTGGCAAAACAAGGATCTTTATATGATATCACTAATATCATAGACAAATATGCTCCAACATTAAAAACAAGAGTACCAGAAACAAGCTGGGCAGCAACAACCGCCGAAGGTAAAATCTACGGTGTTCCAACCCTTGGAGCAGGCTTTAACTGTACTGGTTTTGTATATAACAAAGCGAATTGTGAAAAATGGGGTATTAAAGAAGTTACCGATTTAGACTCTATGATTGCATATTGTGATGCCTCTGTTGCTCATGGAATCTATCCTATCAATGGTAATGCAGAAGTTTCTATGGACTTTTATAAAATGCTAGTAGATACTACCGGAAACTGGGTACCTGCTCCTGGTATTTCTACCAGTGAAATGTATTTTGTAACTCGTGATTATCAAGACTATAAAGATGTGATCCACCCAGCATTTACAGATGAATTTGCACAGTATGTGACAATGCTTGATGAGTGGGAACATAAAGGGTATTGGCCAAAGGATATCCTATCTTCTTCCACTGGTGATAAGGAAATGTATAAGAATGGTCAGTCTTCCTCTTATATCACACACATGGGTGATTGGACAGGAAACTATACCGGTATCCATGGTAATTTACCAGATCAGGATATGGATGCATGGTACTTTGCAGAAGATAATAACAAGGTAATGCAAAGTTCACCGGCTCAGGATATAACTGTTGTTAATGCAAATTCTAAATATCCTGAAAGATGCGTTATGGTAATTGAGAAGTTCCTAACTGATAAATCTTATTATAGTTTATTACAGTATGGTATTGAAGGTCGCCAATATGAAATTAAAGATGGTTTTCTTGAAAAACCAGCAAATTTCAATGATGCTGTAGACGCAGGTGGATTTTCAGCTTGGGCATTTAGTAACTCAGAATTTAAACTTCCTCGTAGAACAGAGCATCCTAGCCGTTACGAAAAAACAAAAGAGTGGAGTCAGAATTACCTTAGTGACCCTTATACAGGATTTAGCTTTGATTCCTCCAAAGTTAGTACGGAACTTTCAGCGATATCTAACGTTAACTCAACCCTTGGTATACAGCTTATGTTAGGTAAGACAGAAAATGTGGCAGCTGCTATTGAGGAATATAGAAACCAGCTAAAACAAGCAGGTATTGATAAAGTTTTAGACGAATTAAAAAATCAATTAGCATCCTTTACGCCTATTATTAAATAAAGAATTAAAAGGCTGCTGTAGGAATTACGGCAGCCTTTTTTGATAAAAAATATATGATACTGGAGGTTCATGCATGGCAAATATCAATATTAAGGATATAGCAAGATTATCGGGTGTAGGTATTGCAACTGTTTCTCGAGTTATTAATCAAACAGGAGCAGTTAGTGAAAAAACAAAAAAGAAAGTAATGGATGTGATTAATGAATACAATTACATTCCAAATAATAATGCCCGGAATCTAAAGTTAACGCAGTCTGAAAATATTGCGCTGATTGTCAAATACATGTCCAATCCATTTTTTATAAAAATGATTGATGTCATAGAAATTGAGATGGCATCGAGAGGTTTTCCGCTTCTTATTCAAAACGTTGATGAGAGCTCTGATGAACTTGATATTGCAATCAGTGAATCAATGCATAGCAATTTATGTGGAATAATCATTATGGGAGGATCTTATTCTTCTTATACAGAGGCAAAATTTAAGCAACTTGGAATTCCTTGTGTTCTGCTTACTGTAAATTCAGAGGGAAATGTGGATCCGTCCCTCTATTCCAGTGTAATTATTGATGATGAAAAAGAAGCTTATAAAGCAACGAAATATTTAATTGATATGGGACATACCAATATTGGATTCTTATACAAAGATGTAGGTAATCTGGTTACTCCAAACATCTTGCGTTATCAAGGATATAAAAGAGCGCTTCTGGAAAGTGGAATCCCACTAGATGAAAATTTAGTTTCTAATGGTACTCCAGCGAGTGGGGCCGGATTTCGTGTTGGATTTTTGGCTATGAAACAATTGATGCAAAAAAATCCATCTATGACAGCTGTTTTTGCCTTTTCGGATGTATTAGCAATTGGAGCTGCTAAGGCAGCGCTTGCAAGTGGTAAAAGAATACCAGAAGATATTTCAATTATTGGATTTGACGGAATAGAAATGACAGAATTTTATAATCCATCTCTTGATACCGTGTATCAGCCTGCGATAGAGATGGCTTTATCTGCGGTATCTATGCTTCACGGAATGATGAATGGAGAGAAGTCACAGCATATGGTATATGACTCTGTAATTATGAAGCGAGGTTCTGTTAAGAATATTCAAAAGCCCTAATGTGTGAAAGTGTGAAGAGAATTTCTAAGGCACCAAAAGACGCTGCCTAAGAAATTCTAAAGCTCCACATAACCTACTGAGTAGGCATATTCAAGCGGTAAGAGAAGCGCAGAAATTAGTATAGATTATTGACATAATGACGATTGACAGAAAGGAACGTGCAATGGATCAACAAAAGTTAAAAGAATTAGTGCAAGATATGAGTCTTATCGAAAAGATTAATCAACTTTTGCAAGTTACCAGTGGTTTTTTTATAGATGATGTAGAGCTTACAGGACCTATCAGGGAAAATGGAATTACAGAGCAAAGTATTGCTCAGGCAGGATCTGTCATTGGATTATTAGGAGCAAAAAAATACAAAGAAATACAGGATGCTTACATAAAAAATCATCCTCACAATATCCCACTGCTAATCATGTTAGATGTTATCAACGGATTTCGCACCATATTTCCTATTCCACTAGCACAGGGAGCTACTTTTGAACCGGAATTATCAAAACGATGTGCTCAGATAGCAGCAAAAGAGTCCGCTGTTTCGGGTGTACATGTAACATTTGCTCCAATGGTTGACTTAGTACGAGATGCTAGATGGGGAAGGGTAATGGAGTCTACTGGTGAAGATACAAAGTTAAACAGTGACTTTGCCATCGCTATGGTGGAAGGATTTCAAGGTACAAACGTTGGTGAAGAGTATAGTATTGCTGCTTGTGTAAAGCATTTCGCTGCATATGGTGCTCCTAACGGAGGTAGGGACTATAATACAGTGGAACTTTCCGAAAATACATTACGAGGTTATTATCTTCCAGCCTATGAAGCGGCGGTGAAGGCAGGAGTAGAAATGGTGATGACATCATTTAATACATTAAACGGAATTCCTTCCACCGGTAATCAATGGCTCAATAGAAATGTACTTCGAGATGAAATGGGATTTGATGGAGTCTTAATCTCAGACTGGGCAGCAATTGAAGAACTTCAATACCATGGATATGCGAAAGACCGTAAAGAAGCCGCAGGACTTGCTATGAATGCCGGTGTAGACATCGATATGATGACCGGAATCTATAGTAAAAACCTTGAATCTTTAATTGAAGATGGTACGGTGAAAGAAGAGCTGTTAGATGAAGCAGTTCTAAGAATATTAAATTTAAAGAATAAATTAGGATTATTTGAAAATCCATATAAAGATGCGGATGAAGAGAAAGAAAAAGAAATTATTTTATGTGAAGAACATAGAAAAGTTTCTCTGGAAGCAGCAGAAAAATCCTTTGTTTTATTAAAAAATGATGGGATTTTACCATTGAAAAAGAGAGAAAAGATAGCACTGATCGGTCCATTTGTTTCTGAAAAAGAAATCTATGGAGTATGGTCTATGTTAGGAAGACCAGAAGACACAGTATCCATAGCGGAAGCTGCAGATAAGGTTAGAATGGATTATGAGTTTACTTTTGCAAAGGGCTGTAACATACTAGGAGCTGAGGATAGTAATTTAATTCCGGATCAGCATGTACAGGAACCTAGCAAAGAAGACGAGGAGAGAATGTTACAGGAAGCAGTTGAGGCTGCAAAGAATGCTGACAAGATTATATTAGCCATTGGAGAACATCGTCGCATGTCTGGTGAGTCAGCAAGCCGTTCTGACTTAACGTTACCGAAAATTCAATATAAACTATTAGATGCTATCTATGAAGTAAATCCAAATATTGCAGTAATTATTTTTACCGGAAGACCTTTGGATTTGCGTGAAGTATCAGAAAAATCAAAAGCTATTTTAAATGTCTGGTTACCAGGTACCGAAGGCGGTACAGCAATCTTAAATACTCTTATTAACAAGGTAAGCCCTAGCGGAAAGCTACCTATGAGTTTCCCTTATTGCGTGGGTCAGGTACCGGTGCATTACAATGAGTATTTTACCGGAAGACCTTATGATCCAAAAACAGGAGGAAAAGAGTATCGCTCGAATTACAGGGATATTCCGAATACACCTCTTTATCCATTTGGATATGGACTAAGTTATGCAAAATTCCAATATGATGATATTAAATTAAGTAAGGATATTATGTCTATTGGAGAAACAATAGATGCCTATGTTACTGTTAAAAACGTTGGGGAATATGCAGGTACAGAAACAGTTCAACTCTATATCAGAGATTGTATCGGAAGTGTCGTACGTCCTAGAAAAGAGCTAAAAGGTTATCAGAAAGTTACGTTGCAGCCTGGTGAAGCTAAGAATGTTACCTTTGAGATTACAGAAGAGATGTTACGATTCTGTAAGGATGATCTATCCTTTGGTAGTGAAAAAGGTGAATTTCATGTATACCTTGGTACGGATAGCAGCACAGAAGAGTATGTTTCTTTTAATTTAAATTAGAGACTAGAAAGGTACGGAATTCTTACTAATAATAAAATTTCAGTATCTTGGATTCTGAAACAAAAGGAATCTTTGTAAAAATAAATTAAATTTAAATATTCCATAGAATTATAATATAAAAATGCGCCTTGTTTTGATCTGAAAACAAGACGCATTTTTTAAATTATCTAATAAGACTATCTTGATAGCCTTATTACTAAAAGAAATAAAATTAAAGAAGCCCTTTTTTCTAAATGAAATTGAAGTTAAAGAATAGTGTATTATTTATCACCACATTATATGAACTTTAATAAATTAAGCCCAATTTCTTCGCTAAATTCACGTTCAACAACACCATCGATAACTGTTAAAACCAATTCTCCGGTTCCACTGATAATGGCTTCATTCAGATGTCCGCCATATACATTTCCATTTTCATCAGACACACTGATATGTAAGTGTGTATAAATATCTCCGTTCATAGTGGTAATAGTACCACCAAGCGAAACGACTTCTAAATCACCCTCAAAAGTATAACTCTTATACACTTTTTGTGATGTATCAAAAAGTCCAGCAGTGACTTTGCCGCATGCTCCAAGCCCGCTTAGAGTAGCAAGTTTAATCTGCTCAGTTGTTGCTAATTCCTTTAATTTAGCAACAATATCTTCTCCACGATCCAAGCGAATTACATAATGGTTTTGAAATCTACGATAATCCATAAGATACCGTCCTCCTTTGATCAAAAATTCGGTTTCACAAAAGTTCCTCTATCACGTTAATTATACATGATTATGAAATCTATTGCATTAGTTTATCAGATTTTTGAAGGAATCTGCTTACCACCCACTAATAAGCGCTAAATACATACCTTGTGCCTTTGGTTATACTACTTGAAAGTTTTATAGAAGTAATACCGGTATTTCTTAAATCACATATCAAATAAAAAAGTTCAGATAAAGTTCAGATAGAAAACAACAGCAGTTCACCCATACCAGTTATACTGTCTTCAATAAAAGACTGGGAGGTGAGATTATGAACGAAAAAGGCAGACACGAACACAAGATTTACGTCAATACTTCCGACTTTATGCAACTTTCGGCAAAACTGAAATACATTGCAAAGCCGGATGAAAATGTACTGGAAGACGGCGGATACAAAATACGCAGCCTTTACTTTGACAATTACACAGATAAGGCGGTGGTGGAAAAACTATCTGGACAAAGCAAACGTGAAAAATTCAGACTGCGATACTATAACGATGACACTTCTTTTATCCGACTCGAAAGAAAGAGTAAAGCCAACCGCCTATGTTACAAAGAGAGCGCGGTAATCACAGCAGAACAATGCGAGTCATTGCTGTTAGGGAACTATGATTGCTTAAAATTGCCGGATTCACCACTGCTAATGGAATTATATACGAAAATCCGTTATCAAAATCTGCGTCCGAAAAATATCGTGGATTACCGCCGAGAAGCCTACACATATCATGCGGGCAACGTGCGGATAACGTTCGACAGTAATATCAGAACTTCGAACAGCGTTGTAGGTTTTCTAAATCCGGCACTGACCACCATTCCGGCGGCCAATGCGATCATCATGGAAATCAAATATGACGGTTTCCTACCAGACATTATCCGTGACATACTGCAAATTGGCTCTCGAAATCAAACCGAGTTTTCCAAATACGTTGTGGCAAGACTCGTATAAACTACCAAAATACAGGAGGATACATTCATGTTAGAACAAATTTTCAATTTCAGCTTTTTGGACAAGGCGGCGTCTTTTTCCATCCCCGACATACTGGCAGCGCTACTTATATCGTTCGCTACCGGCCTATTTATCTTCTTTGTGTATACAAAGACTTTCAAGGGTGTAATGTACTCATCGTCTTTTGGCATCTCGCTGATTGCGATGGAATTGATAACGACGCTTGTCATTTTGGCAGTATCATCAAACTTGATAATCTCCCTCGGAATGGTCGGAGCGTTGTCCATCGTCCGTTTCAGAACCGTTGTGAAAGAGCCGCTCGATCTTGTGTACTTGTTCTGGTCTATCACGGTGGGTATTATTGTAGGCGCTGGACTTATACCTTTAGCGATCATTGGCTCAGTGATAATAGGACTTATACTATTCATATTTGCCAATCGTAAAACAAACGACACGCCTTATGTGGTCGTAATCAGTTGTGCAGGAGAACAAGCAGAGACGCAATCGTTACAACTGTTGAATACTCATACGAAAAAGCACGTCGTTAAAGCAAAAAGCGTATCGAAAGAGGGGATGGAACTGACCGTTGAGGTACGGTTGAAGGAGTCATCTTCGCAATTTGTAAACTTGCTATTGGGTATTGAAGGCGTTTACAACGCAACACTTGTTTCATATAACGGTGACTATTATATGTAATAATAAATTAACAGAAAGGAGACTCGAAAATGATAACGAGTAAGTATATCCCAGCCATCACAGGCGTGATTATTTGCTTTTGCCTATTTATTTGCGGATTCGTTGTTTACGCCGCAAACGCTTTTGACACTACGAATATCCCTGAATATCAAAAAAGGCTATTTGGCGATGAAATCATAACGCTTGACATTCAAGTGGACGGCAGCGATTGGCAGAGTCTTCTTGACAATGCTCAGGCCAAGGAATGGATATCCGCCGACCTTATAATCAATGGGGAAAAGTTCAGTGGCGTAGGCGTGAGGACAAAAGGTAATTCAAGCCTTTCGTCAGCTATTACGTCAGACGGTGGGGGGAGATATAGCCTGCAATTCAAGTTAAATAAATATATTAAAGGGCAGACCTATTATGGACTGGATACATTTTGTATAAATAACATGATGGGCGACGCGACGTATATGAAGGATTATCTCTCTTATGAGATTATGAACTATATCGGCGTTGCAACACCACTCACAAATTACGCCAGTGTAACGGTCAACGGCGAGGACTATGGTTTTTGCGTTGCGCTTGAACGGTACGAAGAAGCGTTTTTGGACCGCGCTTATAGTACGTCAGCCGGACAGTTGTACAGTGTAAAAATGGGAATGGGGATGCGCGGTAATTTCGAGGATATGCAGCAGGATGGTGAGAACGGATTCCCTGGTAGAGGGGAAGCTTTAAATAACGAGGGATTCCCTGACAGGCAGCAGAACGGAAACTTTGGTGATCGTTCACAGGGCGATGGTGGTATAAACTTCGAGGACAGGCAGCAAGGCGGTGGCATCGGAATGGGCGGCTTCGGTGGACAAGGCGGCGGTTCGCTTGTCTACACCGACGATAACATAAGTAGCTATTCCGCAATTTTTGAAAATGCCGTGTTTAATAATGCTTCTAAGAAGGACAAAAAGCGCGTAATCACAGCGCTTGAAAATCTGAACACTGGAACTGATTTGGAAAAATATTTCGATGTTGACGAGATTTTACGCTACTTCGCGGCGCATACGGTAGTTGTCAACCTTGATAGCTACATTTCCAATATGGCGCAGAATTACTATATCTATGAGCGCGATGGAAAGTTGAGCATTTTACCGTGGGATTACGGCCTTGCTTTCGGAGGATTCCAGTCAGGTGGTGCGTCTAGTGTTGTGAATTTCCCTATAGACACGCCGGTAAGTGGAGTGAGCATGGAGGACAGACCTCTTCTTAATATGCTGTTAGAAGTAGATGAATATAAGGAGAGATACCACAGCTATCTGCAGCAAATCGTAGAAGGATATTTTGAGAGCGGGCTGTTTGAAAAGAAAATTAACGAATTGGATGTAAAAATTAGTGAGTATGTAAAAAATGATGTTTCAGCATACTATACCTATGATCAGTATAAGGAGTCGTTACCAAATTTAATTGAGCTTGGGCATTTGCGTGCAGAAAGCATCAAGGGTCAACTTAACGGGACAATTCCATCAACATCAAATGGGCAAAACGCCGACAATTCAGCCCTGATAGACGCGGAGGGCGTCAACCTTTCTGCTCTAGGTTCAATGGGAGCAGGTGGTATGGGCGGCGGAATGGGCGGGCGCCCAGAGGTTGACGGGGATTTCTCGCTGGACGGTCAAGGAGGATTTCCGGGAGGGAATATGGTAGATATGGCGTTAATGCAGCAGGCTATGCAAATTCTCAGGGAAGCTGGCGGTGAATTGACGGATGAAGTAAAAGATGACCTTCTGGAACTAGGTTTGTCGGAAGAACAAATAGACATGGTTATTAGTATGCAGAATGGATTACCGGACGGTATGAATCAACCTGGGGCTGACAATGGTAATGGCGGTCGGGGCGGCAGACAGGGTGATACAAACCTGACCAACGCATCCGTGACATCATCTCAAATTAACTCCAGTACAATGGTTATCCTCACCGTCGGTATGTTGATTTTTCTGATCTACGCAACTATCTTCATCGCCAAACCAAGAAAGAATATGATATAATAAGAAGCAGCAGAGTCTTATGGTATGGGAGGTGAACCAATGGCAAAAATACTTATTTGCGACGATGAACCCGGCCTCCGCGCTGTAATCAAACGATATGCGCTGTTTGAAGGGTATGAAATTGCAGAAGCGGAAAACGGAATGGAAGCTGTCGAGGCCTGTCGAAATGATACGTTTGATATTATTATTATAGATATTATGATGCCGGAACTTGATGGTTTTTCCGCTGTGAAGGAGATTCGGAAAAAATCGAATACCCCAGTTATTATGCTCTCAGCTCGCGGAGAGGAATACGATAAGGTTTTAGGATTTGAACTTGGTATTGACGACTATGTTGTTAAGCCGTTTTCATCAAAAGAAATTATGCTGCGTGTAAACGCCATTTTGAGGAGAACCCAAAAGAGCGTAGCGAATTTCGATAGTGAAGAAGGACATATTATTTTCCGTAAAGAAGGATTCGAAGCCGATATGACTGCGTACAAAGTTTTTATTGACGGCGTTCAGGCAAACATGGCTCCGAAAGAATACGATCTTCTTTTCTTTCTGATACGCAATAAAAATAAAGCTGTTCCGCGTGAAAATATATTGACGGAAGTATGGGGATTTGATTATTGCGGAGATGATCGTACACTTGACACACACATGAAATTATTACGTAGATCGTTGGGGCCTTATGCGAACTTTATTACGACACTGAGGGGATTGGGCTACCGATTTGAGGGCTGATATATGAAAAGATCACGACGTCTGATGTGGAAAATATTTATATTTTTAATCGGGTTTTGTTCACTACTTCTTGCTGTTCTTTGGCTGTTCGAAACAATGCTACTTGGCAAGATGTATGAAGGTGTCCGAAAAAATGAAATTAAAAATGCCATTGCACTAATTGAACGAAATATAGACAGTCCCAATCTCAATCAAATAATCGTGTGGCTGGCGGATGATTCAGAAATAATTGTGACTCCCGCGCATGATTTTTCACCGCTTAACAGACCTAATCCTGCGGATAAAATTCCGATGCGGCAAGCGATAACTGAAAGCAAAGACTTCATTACATCGGATGGACGAATAGTTTCATTTGTCTTCTACGCCATCATTTCACCGGTTAACGCTACAATATCAACCATCAAAGTTCAATTGTACTATGTTACAGGAATCATGTTTCTTCTATCTATTGCACTTGCATTTGTCATAGCGAGAACGGTTTCAAAGCCGATAGAGGAACTCAATAATAGCGCAAAAATTCTGGCGAGTGGAAATTATGATATTCATTTTTCTGGAAAAGGTTACCGCGAAATCCACGAATTGTCCGATACCCTCAATTATACTGCTGCCGAGTTATCCAAGGTAGATGCTTTGAGACGTGAGTTAATGGCAAATATTTCTCACGATTTGCGAACGCCTCTCGCCCTTATTTACAGTTATGCCGAGATGATGCATGATTTTCCGAATGAAATTACTCCGGAGCAAACGCAAATGATCATGGATGAGAGTACAAGGCTCAGCTCATTAGTAGGGGATATCCTTGATATATCGCGCTTAGAAAATGGAACAATAGATCTGAATATAAAAACATATAACATTACTGAAAGCATAAGAACAACCATTGACAGAATGGCGGAATTGGTCAAAAAAAGCGGGTATAGATTCCTCTTTGAGCACGGTGAAGATATCTATGTTAATGCGGATGAATTAAAAATTACACAGGTATTCTATAATCTGCTTATTAACGCGATAAATTATAGCGATGATGACTTAACAATAATTATCCGCCAAAAAGTTTTTGAAGGCTTTGTCAGGATTGAAATAGAAGATCACGGAAAAGGTATCGCGGAAGAAAATCTCCCGTATATTTGGGACAGATACTATAGAATTGACAAGACCCACAGACGCGCTGTTATAGGGACAGGCTTAGGGTTGTCAATCGTGAAGAAAGTAATATCATTACATGGCGGCAGTTATGGTGTAGAATCTAAGATCGGTAAAGGCAGTACGTTCTGGTTTGACTTGGAAATTAATAATATGTAAAATGAAAACGCCTCATAGGGTAAGAATGCCCTGTGGCGCGTTTTTGTCATTTCAGGCAATTAGATTATGAGCTAGAAGCGTAAGCGGATTGCGGATATCCGCTTTGACTGGTTTTAAAAAAGATAAAAAAGTGTTGTATAAATATGATTATAAAAACGATTGACAGATAAAAATAGTAGGAGTAATATTCAATAAGAAATTGGTAGTACCAATTTTCTATTACTTTTAAAAACACTACAATACATGAGATATACATAGGAATGGAGAAAAGTTATGAAATATGCAAGGCAGTTCGGTATTATTCTAGCAGTAACATTTGTCGGAGAGGTATTAAGATATTGTATCCCGTTACCGATACCCGCAAGTATTTATGGGTTAGTTATTATGTTAGGACTTTTGGCGTCCAAAATAGTACCGGTAAAATCTGTGAAAGGTGCTGGCAGTTTCTTAATCGAGGTCATGTCGCTTATGTTTATTCCCGCCGGTGTCGGGTTAATGATTTCCTGGAATGCAATCCGTGATATTTGGCTACCCCTGATATTTATTATTATCATAACCACGGTAGTAGTTATGGTAGTGACGGGTAGAATTACGCAAAGAGTCATAGTGCAGGATGGTAAGAAAAATAAGGAATCAGTTACGGAATCGAATGGGAGGAAAGATAAATGAAAGAATTCATAGGTAATTCTCTGTTCTTTGGAGTTGGAATAAGCCTGCTAGGTTATGAAATCGGGCTGTTATTAAAAAAGAAATGGAAACTGGCAATCTTTAATCCGCTACTCATCTCAATACTATTTGTTATGGGGATACTTTCGGTATTTAATATTTCTTACGAGAGTTATGAGGAAGGAGCAAAATATTTAAGCTATCTTTTAACGCCTGCAACAGTATGCCTTGCAATTCCTTTATATGAACAATTGGATTTGCTAAAACAACATAAAAAGGCCATCATGATTGGAATCATATCAGGAGTACTAACAAGTTTAATCAGTGTATTGATACTATGTTTTCTATTTCAATTCACTCATGAACAATATGTAACGCTGCTTCCAAAGTCAATTACAACTGCAATTGGTATGGGAGTATCCGAGGAGCTTGGTGGAATCGTAACGATAACAGTTGCAGTGATTATCATCACAGGGGTACTTGGAAATATGATTGCGGAAACAGTGTGTAAGGTATTTAAAATTACGCATCCGGTTGCGAAAGGAATTGCTATCGGTACCTCAGCGCATGCAGTCGGAACAGCAAAGGCACTTGAAATGGGAGAGATAGAAGGTGCAATGAGCAGCCTTTCTATTGCGGTATCGGGTCTATTAACTGTAATAGGAGCTTCCATTTTTACAAATTTTATGTAAAATCATGCCTTTTACAATTAATGTATCTATGCTATCATTAACTTTAAGGTAGGAAGTAATGATTCTATTAGGAGGAAATGCTACAGATGGCAATAGATTCTATGGATATGTTTGATTCTGTAACATCGAGGTGGTTTCAGCAAGCACTTGGCGAACCAACGATGGTACAGAAAGAAGCATGGAGAAGTATAGCAGATGGATTTGATACCCTGGTATCTGCACCAACAGGTACCGGTAAGACTCTGTCTGCTTTTTTGGTATACATTGACCAGTTGATGCGGTTAGCAAGAGAAGAAAAATTAAAAGAAGAAATTTATGTCATCTATGTATCGCCATTAAAATCACTGGCAGGTGATATCAGAGAGAATTTAAAAAAGCCACTCCATGGAATTTTAGGAGAGATTATAAAACAAGAAAAAGACAGTGAGTTAAAAAAGCAAATCATTCCTAGTATCTCAGTAGCGGTACGTACCGGAGATACCACACCAGCAGAGCGTAGACAGATGATAAAACATCCTCCCCACATACTAATAACAACACCCGAATCACTATATCTGCTTCTTACTAGCAAATCAGGGCAGGGTATGCTAAACACAGCGAGAGTTGTTATTATAGACGAACTACATGCTCTGATTGATTCCAAACGTGGTGCACATCTGATGCTTTCGATAGCCAGACTTGATCGATTATGTGGACAACCACTACAGAGAATCGGGTTATCTGCAACAATCGAGCCGCTTGAACTTGCGGCAAATTATCTCTCACCGGAGCCAGCAAAAATTGTTGCGCCTACAATGACAAAGAAAAGAAAGTTTATGATAACCAGCCCATTATCAGAGGAGGTAGGAATTCGTAAAACTCCCGTCTGGGAAGAGATTGCGGCGATTATCTATGACTCCTGCTGTAAGGCACGAAGTGTCATTGCTTTTGTGGAAGGCAGACGGTTTGCAGAAAAACTGGCACACTATGTGAATCAGCTTGGAGGAGATGGATTTGCAAGAACTCATCATGGCAGTTTATCAAAGGAGCAAAGGCTAGAGGTAGAACAATCCCTAAGAGATGGAAAGCTTCGGCTTCTTTGTGCGACATCTTCGATGGAGCTTGGTATTGATGTTGGTGAAATTGATGAAGTATTTCAAATTGGATGTCCTAGAACGATATCCAGCACGATGCAGAGGTTAGGGCGTGCGGGACATAATCCTGACCGAGTGAGTGTGATGCAGATGTTTCCTAGATCTCCAATTGAGGGGCTTTACTGCGGTCTGACCGCGGAGGTTGCAAAACAGGGCAGGGTAGAAGATGCCAAACCACCAAGGATGTGTTTTGATGTACTGGCACAACATCTTGTTTCCATGGCAACGGGGGATGGTTATGAGGTACAGGAAGTACTCGATATTCTGGCGCGTGCTTATCCTTTCCGGGAAGTGACTCTTAAGGATATCCATGATGTTTTAAAAATGTTGGCCGGAGATTATGAGCATGAAAGGGAGATTCCAGTCAGGCCAAGAATTCTTTATGACCGAATTCATGATAGAGTGGAGGGAGACCCGTATAGCCGAATGTTGGCTGTTTCTGCCGGAGGAACAATTCCTGATAAAGGGTTATATCAGGTAAAAAGTGAAGAGGGTGTAAAACTTGGCGAGCTTGACGAGGAATTTGTATACGAATCAAGAGTAGGCGAGAAATTCTTACTTGGTACCTTTGGCTGGAAGATTGTAAATATACAAAAAGATGCAGTAATCGTAGCACCTGCTTCCTCAGGAAGTGCAAAACTTCCCTTTTGGAAAGGTGAGATCAAAGGAAGAGGACTGAAAACCGGTTTGGCTTTTGGGGAACTGTTACGGAAACTTTCCCGTGCAAATGAGGCTGATTGTTCATTCGAGGAGTTAAAAGCTTTTGGTATGGATCAAGCAGCTGCGACGGGAGCAGGTGAATTTATAAAACGTCAGATCAAAGCTACCGGTTGTCTCCCAGATGATAAAACAATTCTCATCGAACATTTTAAAGATGAAACAGGCAGTTACCAGATGATGGTACATTCCGTATTTGGAAGAGAGGTAAATGAGCCGCTTGCTATCTTAATACAGGAAGCAGCAAGCAGATCACTGCAAAGAGTAATAAACTATGTGGTGGATGATGACGGATTTTTACTATATCCTTATGATGGACAGCCGTTACCAGAAGGGCTACTTACCATGATATCCCCTGCTTTATTACAAGGAGTACTTGAGGCAAGATTAATAGCAACACCACTTTTTCAGATAACTTTTCGCTATAATATGGGCAGATCGATGATGATGGGAGTTCGAAAAAACGGGAGACAACCTTTATGGGTTCAACGTATGCGTTGTGCACAAATGCTTGATTCTATCCTATCTTATGAAAGTCATCCAATCATTCGAGAGACAAAGAGAGAATGCTTAGAGGATATATGGAATCTTCCGGGGCTTATGCATGTGATTCATGGAATTTTATCGAATACGATAGAAGTTAGGGAGATGTTTTTGGAGCTGCCTTCTCCTATGTCGCTGCCTTTTAGGCGACAGACCGAAGGAGCCATGATGTATGATTACGCTCCTTCTACTACGGGAATTTTAGATGCGTCACGAAAGGCACTGGAGCAAGCGAATAACCTGCAGCCAGAACATAAGATGATAGAAGAAGTCTCAAAGAGGGCAAGCTTACCTGTCAATGAACAAGAACTTCATACGCTCTTAATGATCGAAGGAGATATGATTGCTGGGGAACTTAAGGTATCAATTGACTGGCTCTTAAGTTTAGTAAGTGAGGGATTGGTTCATTACATCGAGCCCGGGCTATGGATTGCCACGGAACAGCTAGAATTATATGAAAGGGCACTTAATAAGAGAGAAACCGAAGCTTGTCAGAAGATTCTAAGAAGGGCAGTGAGATACCGTGGCGGTCAGGCCGTAAAGCAGCTTGTGGAGCGATATTATTTACCGGAAGATGTTATCCTAGATAATTTAACTTCACTATGTGATCAGGGATCTGTTATTAAGCAGGGAGAATATTATTATCATACAACACTTTATGAGAAAGCATTAAAGCTTACAGTCTATGAGCGAAGAGATCAGATAAAGACCCTGCCTAAAGAACGATTTACAGCACTTCTTGCAGGAAAGACTGAATTTACAGCATCACCAAAGGAACAGCTCAGCAAAGTATTAGAGCAGTTTGTCGGATCCGTGTTCCAACCTTCTCTATTAGAAAATGTACTGCTACCTGCAAGAGTTGCAAAATATAGGCCTGATCTATTGGATGCTTTACTTTCGCAAGGTTATTTTCAATATCGAATAACAAAAGAGGGGATAAGTTTTCATTACAGTGAGGATGTTGATTGGGAGGCATCTCTTCCTTCTCCTGAGCCTCCTTTGGAGGAAACGGAGCAACTGCTCTATGAAGCCATGCAAAAAAGAGGTGCCAGTTTTTTAAATAGTCTTACTTCACTTCTTGCTGGAAAATCTCTATATGAAGCAGTACTCTCTTTATTAGAGAAAGGACTTGTATGTGCAGATAGTTTTGTACCGATAAGAATGTGGTTAAACAATGAGAAGCTTAAGAAGGGAAACGTAAGACAGTTAGTGAATGCAAAGGTTATGGTGATGTCCTCCGGAAGGTTTGAAGTAGCCAGACCATTAAAAGAAGCAACGATGGAGCAAAAGTTAGAGAGGTTGTTTGACCAGGTTGTTATTGTATGCAGAGAAACTGTCAGGGGAATCTCTTGGGCGGAGGCATTAAAGGAACTTAGTGTATGGGAATATACCGAAAGAGCAAGAAGAGGATATTTTGTGGAAGGGCTCTCAGGGATACAATTTATTCGTGAGAAAGACTTTATATCCACAATGTATACACTGGAGCATCCGAAGAAAGAAATTCTATGGTTATCCGCAATGGACCCATATCAAATCTGGGGAAAATATTTTCCTTATGAGAAAGAGCGCTCCTTTGTTCAAGTTGCAGGTACTGTAGTTGCGTTATCAAGCGGAGTACCGATTGCGGTATTTGAGCGTCAGGGAAAAACTCTAAAGGTATTTGATTTTGAAGTATTGAAAAGTGCTTTAGAATTATTTGTACTTGACTATGAACGAAAATGCTTTTATCCAAATGGCAGCCGTTTGGTTATTAAGGAGTATCCAAAAGAAGCAGAAGAGGTGTTGTCTGCGGTTGGATTTCGAAAGGAAATCACAGATTACGTCTTATATCGAAAGTAAAAAAAGCCACAATCAGAATAGTGAACTAATTCAGATTGTGGTTTTTTACTGCTATAATTAGGAATCTGATTGAGTAGATGTTTCTATTATCTGGTTACCTTATGCTGTAGGCGATATTGTTTTGGCGTAATTCCTTTCACATCTTTAAATGCTTTAATAAGGTGGCTGCAGTCACAAAATCCGGTTTCTTGGCTGATATAGGTAAGGTCATATTCTGTAAAAAGTAGATAATTTTCTGCTTTGCAAACACGAAGATATTCTAAAAAATCTTTACAGGTCTGCCCATAGATAGCGCGAAAACTCTTTGCAAAATGGCTATAACTCATATTGCACTTCGCTGCAATATCAACCACCTTAATTGGTTCGGTACAATGAGCATCCATATATTCTGTAATGGTGTAAATTGTATCTACTTCGTCATTAGAAGGTAATAATTTAGACGTATCGAACCCATTTTTTCTCCAAATTCGAATAATTTCTGAAAGTAATATGTAAAGTTTTGCTTGAAGAATTACGTCATAACCATAATCTTTTTCTTTTATTTCATGGATACAAGGGAGGATTTGTGAACGGATATCTACATGAATTAAACTATTAGCAGAAAGATAGATGGGGCATGCAGGATTCCCTTCTGCACTCTGAAACAATATCCTCATCTTAGGTGCATACTTTGAAGTCAATTGCAATCGGTTAATATCAAATTTTAAAACCGCATAGTGAATTGGTTCCGAAGTAACCGCATAAATTGCATGTACCATTTTGGGATGAAAGATTGCCATATCACCGGCGAAGAGCAGATGAGATTCTTCACCCGCATTTATTTGTGCCCTACCATCTAACATGTAGATGATTTCCATAAAATAATGCCAATGAGGACGAATCGGAAAGTTATCATATCGGGTATCAAAATAAAATGCTTCTACTGGTGCATTTAACACATCACTTTTTTCAAAAAGATTCTGCATATGATCCTCAATTCTGGCGCAAAAGAGCCTTATTCATAATTAGGAGAAGTCCGTGAAGCATGCTTTTTCTTTTCTTAATAATAAATTTTTGATACACTAAATTAATCATGTTAAAGAATAGATTTGTACGATTTTTGCTCGTATTCATTCTATCACAATACTGTGTAAAATGCTATACTGAAGGATATGGTGCAATCTGAATCTGGAGAAGGAATGGTTGAATCTAATCAAAGAGATTCCTACCAGATTTAAGTCTTTAGTTTTATATATTCAAAAAATAGCGGTTATGATATTTAGGAAGAGCCAGCTAAGAAGTTTGTTGCTAATTTTTATGGAGTATTTATATCAGAAAATAAAGCGAAAAACAGGAGGATAGGTATGAAAGTATTATTTATCGGTGGTACAGGAATAATTAGTCAGGCAATTTCAAAACAGTTATTAAAGCAAAATAGTGAATTATACGTGTTAAATCGAGGAAATCGAAATATGGATTTACCGACAAATGTTAAAACAATTATTGCTGATATTAACGAGGAAGAAAAGGTAAAAGAATTAATTAAGGATTTAGAATTTGATGTTGTAGCAGATTTTATAGCTTTTGTACCAGAGCATTTAGAGAGAGACTATCGACTATTTCAGGGAAAAACAAAACAATACATATTTATAAGCTCAGCTTCTGCTTATCAAAAACCATTATCAGATTACCGTATCAATGAAGGAACACCACTTTCCAATCCATACTGGGAGTATTCGAGAAACAAAATACATTGTGAAGAGTACTTAATGAAATTATATCGAGAAGAAAATTTTCCAGTGACGATTGTTCGCCCGAGTCATACTTATGATGAAAAATCAATCCCACTAGGAGTACATGGCAGAAAGGGAAGTTATCAGGTAATCGATCGAATGTTAAAAGGGAAACCAGTGATCATTCATGGAGATGGAACTTCACTTTGGACTATGACACACAACAGTGATTTTGCGAAGGGATTTCTTGGCTTGATGGGAAATATCCATGCAATCGGAGAAAGCGTACAGATTACCTCAGATGAAACGCTAACTTGGAATCAAATATATCAGTGTATCGCAGATTGTTTATCGGTAGAGTTTAAACCATATTATGTTTCCTCAAGTTTTTTAGATGCTGTCAGTGAGTATGATTTTAATGGCAGCTTGCTTGGAGATAAGGCGAATTCTGTAGTATTTGATAACTCAAAGTTAAAACGATTAGTTCCTGATTTTGCTGCAACAAAGCGCTTTGATCAAGGAGTAGCAGAAACCATAGAGTTTGTACTATCTCATAAGGAGTTCCAGATACTGGACGAAGAATTTGATATTTGGTGTGATAGAGTAATAGAGGCTTTGGAACAAGCTAAAACGGAGATTTTGAAGAAGTAATAAAAGAGATACAAGAAAGAGATACAAGAAAGAGATACAAGAAAGAGGTATATGAAAAAGATATAAGAAAAAGAAACGAGAAAAAGAAACAAGATAAAGTACACCTCGCGAACTTTTCCTTGTTATGAACAAAAATACAAAGCGGAATATTCATATGGGAGATTATTTTCACCATAGAATATTCCGTTTGTTTTACCGTGAAGTAAAAGGGTAGCAAATTGTGGCTTACTTCATTTTGGAAGCTTCTCTCATACAGAGCTGGTTCATTTTCTGAATACGTTTCTTCTCTATCTTTAAAACTTTTCTGTCATAGGTGATAAGTCCGTTAATTTCTTCCTCGATATCGGAAAGCTGTGTGTAGACTGTGGCACATAGCCCTTTTTCTATGCCAGGAATAATCTTCTTTTCATAAACAGAAATTATGGCATCCGTTAAATCCTGATTTGTTTTATAGTGGCGATAACCATAGGTAGTGTCACTATAAGTATGAGAATCAATACGTAGTGTATATCCACCAAATTCAGATAATACGAGAGCTCTTTTATGGGGGCGAAAGCGCATAGGGGTAAAGTATATGTGTAGGCTTCTAACATCGCCACAACCTTGATCAAACCACCCGCTTGCAGAATCTATCAGTCTAGTGGTATCAAGAGTTTTAAGGTATTCTGTTATTTTAATACTGTCAAATTGCCCCCATCCCTCATTAAATGGAACCCATAATACAATACTAGGGTGATTATAAAGATACTCAACAGTACGTTTCATATCAGACAGATATTCTTTCTTTCCAGGCTCGTCATTTCGAGAAAATAAGCGATAGGAGTTATCCTTGATTAAGGTGGCAAGGCGCGGGAAAATGGTTGGAAATATCGTGACAAACCAGGAACGATAGGAACTTCCACCATTTACGAAGTCTTGCCACACCAATACCCCGAGTCGATCACAGTGATAATACCACCGAGATGGTTCTAGTTTTGCATGCTTTCTTAACATATTAAATCCAAGATTTTTTATCATTGTAATGTCATATATCATCGCTTCATCAGAGGGAGGAGTGTATAAGCTTTCGGGCCAATACCCCTGATCTAATATTCCATTATGAAAATAAGGTTTGTTGTTTAGAAATAAGCGTAGTATATTATTTTGATCCATTCCAGTGGATATTTTTCGCATAGCAAAATAGGACTCTATAACATCATCTCCATAAGTTATGGAGACATCATAAAGGTAAGGGCCCTCAGGAGACCAGTAATGTAATTCAGGTAAGTTGATGGTAAAGGATGTATGGAAAAAATCTTCTTCTTTTAAAAATTCTTGATCTAAAAACTCTTGAACTAAAAACTCTTCTTCCCTAAGCTCTTGTTCTAAGAACTCTTCTTCCCTAAATTCTTGTTTTACTAGATTACTTTTATTCGGATTTGACGAGCCTTCGCTTATGAGGATTTTAATTTTATTTTTGGTATTGAAAGAAACGTCGGTACTTACCATAGCTAATTCAAAGGAAACGGAATTTGTATCAATATCTGGAGTAATTTTAAGATTTTTTATATAAGTAGATGGAACACATTCCATAAATACTGTCTGCCATATGCCACTTTGCGCAGTATAAAACATACCGCTACACTCTAATTTCTGCTTACCTCTCGCATGATAAGAGGTATCACTGACATCTGTAACCATAACAACGAGAGAATTTTCATCTGCTATTAATTGGTCAGTTATATCGACACTAAAAGGGAGATATCCACCTTCATGGGAAAGGAGGTGACAATCATTGACATAGATAGCTGCTGTCTGATCAACTGCACCGAATTGTAATAAGACGCGATCATTTTTATTTTCTCTTGGGTCGTTTAGTACTCTGTGATACCAAAGAAATTCTGTGGGTTTTAGCTGATGATTTACACCGGAAAGCGAACTTTCTGGCGAGAATGGTACGAGTATTTTACCATCGTAGGTAGAAGGCATCTGATTTGTTTTTGTAATAGTGTAATCCCAATATCCATTTAGGTTATAATAACTATTGCGTTTTAAAAGAGGACGGGGATATTCTGGTAAGGGTGGCATTGAGGTTGATGGATTTGAAAACCCAGTTTTTAAACTCATAGGAATCCCGCTTTCTATAGAATTTTTAACTTTGTATTTTCATGGGTAGAAGTAGTAGAAGTTTATGTTATATTTTTTTATAAGTTTATGCGATGTCGTTTGTAAGAATATGCTATAGTCGTTTGTTTGTTTAAGTTATATTATTCAGTGGTTAATACTTCTAATTGTATCATAGTATAGTGAAAAAGGCGAGATAATAAGTAAGATATAGGTAAATATTTTCAAAGGAAGGATTAAATGCTGTAGATACCATAAATGGAACGACTGCAATATATTGGAATATCTTATTTACTTTAGATAATACTTACGGTAAACTAATCATGAAGATATTAACAAAGGAGGTTTTTTTGTGACGTATCAAGAAGCAAGCAATGAATTAATGCAATTGGAACAAGAAATTCGGGTTTTACAACAAAGGAAGTATCGAGAAGAACAAGTAATAGAGATAAAAAAGAGAGAGTTGGAGAAATACACAGATGACTTATATAAGGAGCATTATGATGTAAAGCAATTAGAGAAAAACTCGATAGGAACTTTATTAAAAAAGATATCTGGAAATTATCAAAAAGAATATGAAAAAGAAATGAATGAATATCTTATTGCGAAAGCAAAATATGATGAGTTTATCATTATGATTGAAGACTTGCATTCTGAAGTTAACCGCTATAGGAATGAAATATTTCATAAAGAGCAAGAAATAAAAAGAAAAAAGCAAGACATTCGTAACAATTATCCGGAAGGGATGGAAATAGCCAAAAAAGAAGAAGAACTTAGAAAGAAGCTATATTCTCAAAAAAAAGAGCTTGAAGAAGCAATCACAGCAACGAATAGGGTTTATGAATTGACGAAGGATGCACTGGAACAGTACAAAAGTGCTAAGTCATGGGCTACCTATGATACTTTTTTTAATGGGGGATTAATTTCGGACCTTATAAAGTATAATAAGATAGATAATGCAGTAGAAATTGTTTCACAATTACAATCTGCGACAGATCGCATGAATAAAGAGCTTAAAGATGTAAAGGTTGCCTTTGATTCCAATTTAAATCAAATTGATGGCAGTACTCGATTTTTTGATATCGCATTTGATAATATATTCACTGATTGGAGTGTTCGAAATAAGCTTTCCTCTAATGTAGAGGAATTAACTAGATATTGCAGCAAGGTGGAAGCATTATTAGCATCACTTAGAAACGAGAAAAGAAGTGTCGAAAAACAGCTTCTTGAATAATAAAATCAGAAAATACATGAGAGGAGTGAGTGTATGGATATTACACTTGGTATTTTAATACCTTTTTTAGGAACAACACTAGGAGCCGCGTGTGTATTCTTTTTAAAGAATGAAATAAAGCCACTTGTGCAAAAATCTCTGTTAGGTTTTGCATCTGGTGTCATGGTGGCTGCATCTGTGTGGTCACTGTTAATCCCAGCAATTGATATGTCAGAAGGTATGGGGCGTTTCGCGTTTTTACCAGCAGCGGTAGGATTTGTAATAGGAATTCTATTTTTGCTTTCGATGGACCGCATAATTCCTCATCTGCACTTAAATAGTACGGAACCAGAGGGTAGAAAAAGTTCATTACAAAAGACCACAATGCTTGTTCTTGCAGTAACACTGCATAATATTCCGGAGGGAATGGCTGTTGGTGTTGTATTTGCTGGACTTTTAACTAATCAAAGTGATATCACATTGGCAGGGGCTTTAGCCTTATCCATAGGTATCGCAATTCAAAATTTCCCTGAAGGGGCAATTATCTCACTTCCGTTAAGGAGTGAAGGAAGTAGTAAGAGTAAGGCATTTGTATATGGAGTGGCATCAGGAATTGTAGAACCAATCGCAGCAGTTATTACAATTTTATTATCAAGTTTTGTTGTATCAATATTACCATATCTGTTGGCATTTGCTGCTGGTGCTATGATTTATGTTGTAGTAGAGGAATTATTACCGGAAGCATCAACTGGAGAACATTCCAATATAGCGACCATTGGATTTTCACTAGGATTTTTGATTATGATGATACTTGATGTTGCATTATCCTAAAAATAAAATTAAACACGATAGGAATTATTATGTTTCTATCGTGTTTAATAGCAATCATGGCGGAAATAAATACAAAACTTTGTGCCTGCACCCCAAAGTTTGCAGGCTATGGAAAGGGGTGATTATTCGTATGTATAATAGATTAACAAAAAATGATATTGATAAAATGCAGGAGGAAATTGAATACCGTAAACTCACTGTACGCAAAGAGGCCATTGATGCAGTAAAAGAAGCTAGAGCACATGGAGACTTGAGCGAGAATTTTGAGTACTATGCGGCGAAAAAAGATAAGAATAAGAATGAAGGCAGAATCCGTTATCTTGAAAGGATGATTAAGACAGCGGAGGTTATAGAAGATCATTCCTCTGAAGATGAGATAGGGATTAATAATACGGTTTCTATTTACTTTGAGGAAGATAATGAAATCGAGAAATATAAGTTGATTACGACTGTACGAGAAAATTCTTTGCAAGGGCTCATCAGTATTGAATCGCCTCTTGGAAAAGCTATTCTAGGGCATAAAGTAGAGGATAGAGTCTATGTTAAGGTAAGAGACGATTATGGGTACTATGTTATAATCAAGGCAATTGATAAGACAACAGACGATAGCAATGATAGAATAAGAAGTTATTAATTTAGTGATAACATTTTAGTTCTTCTCCATTATAAACATTCATTTACGAACTTCCATATGTTAAGATTATGCTAAGGATAGTTAAGAAGGATTGTCCTAAAGTAAAAAAAGTGCTATATTTGCAGTATATATTTGGAAGTTTACAATGGGAGGCATGGGGATGTTACAATTACATAAGATAGCGGTATTAGTCTTAACGACCTTCTTCCTGATTAGTGGGATATTTGCTCCTTACGGTAGTTCATATCCTTTTTTTACGACTACAAATCCCTACATGACAAATACTGACTTATCGAAAGAACACAATAAGCTTAAGAGTCTTGATGATTCAAATGAGTTTAAGAAATCAAAGAATATCAATTCTAACCTTCAAAACAATGAAATATGCTTTGAAAATGATTTAAGCCAAAATAAACTTCTAGATTTTGGGACAAGCCTTTTACCATGTCCGGAAATATATATCATAACAAATTTAGATTGCAAGCTTAGGATCAATCAAAAATTAATAGGAATCCCAAGTCTTTCCTTAGATATGATATCATATATCCATAAAATGGACGGGAAAAAAGATAGATTAGCGACATTATAGAGTGAAAAAAATTATTCTAAGTGAGGTACATTATGTCAAATTATAAGGATACATTTTCATCCAATAAGAAAAAGTCGACGAAAAGAATTCGTCATGGAAAAAGTACGCTCTTTGCATGCGTAGGTTTTATTTTTCTCTTTGTTTTATTAGCCATTTTTGGCCTAGGAGATAATTTTAAAAGTGTTCAAAAGATGCGTTTTGGTATTGATATTCGTGGTGGTGTTGAAGCAATCTTTGAGCCACAAGGACTGGATAGAAAGGCAACTGCTGCAGAACTAGAAAGTGCTAGAAACATTATTGATATACGACTAGATAATAAGTACATTACGGACCGAGAGGTAACGATTGATAAAGATGGTGGTTACATTATTGTCCGCTTCCCATGGAAATCTGATGAGAAAAACTATAATCCAGAGCAGGCAATCCAAGAAATTGGTGCAATGGCACAACTTAGTTTTCGTGATCCACAAGGGAATATTATGCTAGATGGAAAACATGTAGTTAGTAGTTCGGCATCTCGTAGGACTAATAATGTTACTACAGATAATGTCGTAGAACTGATATTCGATAAAGAAGGTGCAAAGTTATTTGAAGAAGCGACTGGAAAGTTAATTGGGAAACCAATGAGCATTTACATGGATAATGATTTAATATCAGCTCCTCAAGTAAATAGTAAAATTACCGGTGGTAAAGCAGTTATACAGAACATAAAGACTTATGAAGAAGCAAAAAATTTATCTGAAAAAATTAATGCAGGAGCATTACCATTCTCTTTAACAACTTCAAGTTTCCGTACCATTAGCCCTACTCTAGGAAACAATGCGCTTAATGTTATGTTAGTTGCAGGGGCAATTGCATTCGTATTTGTTTGCATTTTCATGATTGGTATCTATAAGCTGCCAGGTTTTGTAGCATGTTTAGTACTTATTTTACAAATGGTATTACAGTTACTTGCAATCTCAGTACCACAATATACATTAACATTACCAGGTATTGCAGGTATTATACTTTCTGTTGGTATGGCTGTAGATGCTAATATTATTATAGCCGAACGTGTCTCAGAAGAACTGAAGAAGGGTGCAACTTATCGTTCCGCAGTTACTAATGGATATAAGAATGCATTTTCTTCCGTATTAGATGGAAATGTAACAACAGCTGCAGTTGCGATTATCTTGATGATCTTTGGATCAGGAGCAATGCTAAGCTTTGGTTATACACTCTTAATTGGTATGATTGTCAATGTTTTAGTTGGTGTATTTTTATCAAAGACTATATTGTTATCCTTCCTTGAAATGGATCGATTTAATGAACAAAAATATTTCCGTGAACAAAAAGAGAGAAAACCATTAAAAATTTATCAGAACAAATGGATATTCTTAATTATCTCTGGTACTATTTTTATTGTTGGTATCGTTGGTGTAATTATAAAGGGTGTCCACCTAGATACTCAGTTTACCGGTGGTGCGGTTCTCGAGTATTCCATCACTGGAAATGTTGATACAGAAACAGTACGTTCTAAAGTATCAGATGTTACGAATCGCCCGACCACTGTTCAAATAACAAAGGACAATATCACCGATTCCAGTAGTGTTATCATAACCTTAGCCGGAACAAGTGGTTTAAATGTTGCAGAACAAGAAAAAATCACAGGTGCAGTGAAAGGTATTTCTGATGATTTGAATGCAAAGCTTGCACAAACTTATGTTGTGGAGCCATATATCGGTGCAAAGGCATTAAAAAATGCTGTTATGGCAGTAGTAATTTCCATCATTTTTATCATTATCTATGTGTGGATACGTTTCTCAGGTCTTACATCTGGAATCACTGCAACGTTAGCACTTGTGCATGATATTATTACCGTATTTTTCGTCTTTGTTATATTTGGAATTCCATTAAATGATGCCTTTGTTGCGGTAGTATTAACTATTATCGGTTATTCAATTAATGATACCATTGTTATATATGACCGTGTCAGAGAGAATCGTAAAAAGAATCCAAAGCAAGATTTTATAGAGTTAATGAATGAAAGTAATACGCAGACATTACATCGTTCAGTAAATACGTCAATTACAACTGCGGTTTGTGTATTAATTATGTTAATTGCTTCTATTATCTTCCGTATCGACTCCATTAAGGTGTTTACCTTACCGATGTTATTTGGTCTAATTAGTGGTTGCTATTCTTCCATATGTATTGCTGGTGTACTTTGGACTATGTGGGAAAAGAGAAAAAGATAGAAGTTATCAAATTAAAAAATTAGATTAAAAGTAGAAAAGAAATAGTAAAATACAGCATATTGAAAAATAGAAAAAATTAGCTTACTAAATACATCATGCATTAGTAATGAATTTATACAGAAATTAAGCTAAGTGCGGGTACAATCAAAATAATCCTTAGAAGTTTATAGGCTTTTATTTGGAGGATTTTAATTGTATCCGCTTTTTTATTTATAAGAATATGTTTTAAAAAGGAAGGTAAATGGTTTAAGGAGGTAGATATGGAGAAACAAAAACTAGAATCCAGGCAGGAGAATAAGGCAAGTTTCATGAAAAGTGTCGTAAGAGATGGAGGAAAAGGAGTTATAGTAGGGGGATCTATGCTTGTACCAGGAGTTAGCGGGGGGACAATGGCTATGCTTCTTGGAATATATGACTCGTTAATAACATCAGTTAGTAATTTTTTTCAAAATCCGAAGAAAGCACTAAAAGTACTGATTCCCTTTGTACTTGGTGCACTTCTTGGGATGGTTGTTATTGCTAAACCAATCCTTGCACTTATTGAGAGATACCCTATGCCAACCTTATATTTCTTTTTAGGCGCTGTAGTTGGTGGAATTCCTTTTATAATAAAAAAGGCCGATGTCAGTAAATTATCCTTCAGTATAGTTTTCTACCTATTGTTCGGAACTGCATTGGTTATTGGAATCGCCCGCTTACCCGAGAATTTGTTTACAGTATCATTAAACGTAGGACTTAGGGAAATATTATTATTGATTGTAGCAGGGATCTTTGTAGCCGTTGCTCTAATTCTACCGGGAATAAGTGTATCTTATATGCTTTTGGTCATGGGAATGTATCAAAATACGATGGATTCTATCTCAAGAGTTTATCTACCATATTTGATTCCATTAGGAATTGGTGGAATCCTTGGTATTTTATTAACCACAAGGTTACTAGAGAAAGCAATGAATAAGTATCCGAAGCCAACCTATTTAATAATTCTTGGGTTTATGATAGGGTCAGTGGCAGAGATTTTCCCTGGGTTTCCAATTGGTTTTGAGTGGATTTGGTGTATTCCATGTGCTGTGGTAGGATTTATCGTTATGAATGCATTGGGAGGAGAATAGTATAGACAAGAATAATTACATTTCGCGTATATTTCCTTGTCATGAAGAAAGGAGGGAAATTCCCTCCTTTCTAATTTGAAGTTCAAAATGAGTTTACAAAGATGTTCTCCAATGGTTTCATATTGCATTTACATTCGAATGGAAACTTTTGAGTATTGTTTGAGTCACTAACGTTTACAGCATGGGCAATGTGGACAGCGTGGTTTCTGCATTCGATGTCCCTATCGCATTGATTTTCTAAAAGTAAGAAATCATTTTCAAAACAGTCAAATTCTCTATCGTTATGAGCGTTTTCTGTCTTTACGGCAGCAGTTTCTATCGTTACGGCAGCAGTCTCTGTCTTTACGGCAGCAGTCTCTATCGTTACGGCAGCAGTCTCTGTCTTTACGGCAGCAGTCTCTATCGTTACGGCAGCAGTCTCTATCGTTACGGCAGCAGTCTCTGTCTTTACGGCAGCAGTCTCTATCGTTACGGCAGCGGTCTCTGTCTTTACGGCAACAGTCTCTATCGTTACGGCAGCAGTCTCTATCGTTACGGCAGCAGTCTCTGTCGTTACGGCAGCAGTCTCTGTCGTTGTCGCAGCAGTCTCTGTCGTTACCGCAGTTGTTTCTGTCAGAACATTCTAAAACAAAATTACCTTCAAAAAATACATCTCTTTGGAAATTTTCTCTACAATGGTCTTTTTTCCCTTCATTGCATCTACATTCACATTTACAGCCGCGATCACATTCACAGTCGCGATCACATTCACAGCCACGATTGCATTCACAGCCACGATCGCATTCACAGCCACGATCACATTCACGATCACCACAATCACATTCACGATCACAATCACAACCACCATGGTCTTTTACATCACAGCAATTATTGTCGTTATCGCAACCGTTACATCCTTGGTTGCAGCAATCCCATCTAATACAACAAGGTTTAAAACAAAAATCAAAATCATGGCATCTACAACGACAATTCCTAAAGTTTCCACATCCAAATCGATTCATTTTATAACTCCTTTCCGTTATAAGCGGAGCAAGTGAAATTTTACCCAGCTCTCTAGTAATATAATATTCGCGTTACGACAGAATGTGAGTATTTGTGCCTCGATACGATAAAATATTGTCAAATTTGAGCAGATAGCATTAACTCCGCTATGAGGCATGATTTTTTTTGTAGCGCTTGTACGCAGTGATTTCGTGGACATGGAGATCTTTATGGCATAGAGATTTTTAGGACATCATTTCGAAGGTTTTTGTTTACAACATGGGCAAGGCGGGCGATTAGGCCGTTTACATCTAATGTCTTTATCACACTGAATTCCCCGTACAGGGGGATTATTTCTATTACTTCGGTGATTACCATCGTTTCTAAAGTCAACTCTGCTAAAGGCATTTCTTCCAAAGTTATTTCTGCCGAAGTCATTTCTACCAAAGGCATTTCTTCCAAAGTCATTTCTGCCGAAGTCATCTCTCCCGAAGTCATTTCTGCCAAAGTCATTTCTGCCGAAGTCATTTCTGCCAAAGTCATTTCTGCCAAAGTTATTTCTACCAAAGTCATCTCTCCCGAAGTCATCTCTGCCGAAGTCATCTCTCCCGAAGTCATCTCTCCCGAAGTCATCTCTACCGAAGTCATCTCTCCCGAAGTCATTTCTGCCAAAGTCATATCTGCAGAAGTCGTTTCTTCCAAAGTCGTTTCTGCCATAGTCATCTCTGCCAAAGTCATCTCTGCAGAAAACATCTCTGCACAAGTCATTTCTTCCATAGACTTCACAAAGATTGTTATCTTTACAACACTCATCCTTTTCAAAATTATCTCTGCAGTGGTCTTTTTCCTCCCCTATGCATTCAAATATCTCCTTGCATTCACAACCACGTTCACGATCACAACCACGTTCACGATTACACTCACAACCACGTTCACGATTACACTCACAACCACGTTCACGATTACACTCACAACCATGTTCATAACCACGTTCGTAACTACACGTACACACATAACCATCATGATCTTTGACATCATCTAGGCATTTATTGTCGTAGCATCCACGATTACAGCAATTCCCCCAAATGCTGCAAGGATCACAACAAAAATTAGGACCATGGCATCTACAACTACAATTTCCAAAGTCTTGTTTTCCACATCCAGTTTGATTCATTTATACCTCGTTTCTGCGCTGCCATTTGTATATATCAAGTATGTTGATGCAGCGCAGACACAAACTTGTTGAGTAAAAGATAGAAAAATCTTCCACTCTTAACTCTTTTTCGTTTCAAGTGGAGCAAGGGGGAAGTTACCCCTTCTCTCTATTAATATAATATTCACAGTTCGACAGAATGTGATTATATGTGCCTTGATGTGCTAAAATATAGCCGTATTTGAGTAGGACATGCGCTTGGAATAGAAGAATATAAATCTATAATTCTTGGTATATAGAAGTTATTCAAGTTAAATTGCTCATTGGACGAATTGAGCGAGACAAATTACTTGGAGTGAAAATGAAGCAATATGGACCAGCGAGGATAGCGATGGAAGCAAATATTTACCGTTACTTAATTTAAGGGATTATACTAGAACTGTTTCGATTAATCTAGAAGAATTAGAGCTTTATAGTGCAGAGATTAGGGACTTATGGAAGAGAGAGATCTTGGAATGGTAAGTGCATGAGAGCAAACTGTGCCAATTAAGATAAAATTAGGAGAGTACTATGAAGGTAAAAAGGGTGGTAGTACACTATAGAATCATTATAAAACATAAATGAAATGGAATATTCCGATGATAGAAATTTGTCTCTCAAAGGAATACTCCATTTCATACTAAAACTACTAATAGTCGGGTGGAAACATTATTTATAATACCCAGAAGCTTTATGAAGCATGATTTTTTTTGTAGCGCTTGTACGCAGTGATTTCGTGTTTATGATTACAAGTAACAAGTAAAAGCTCATGGTAATCATTGTATCCCTGAGATTTAAGTTGCTTGATAAGCCAGTCCTCATCAAGGTCAAGAATTTTTAGATTAGAGACAATCATGATTCCGTCAAGAACTAAGTTAAACACCATGTAATCTTGTGGCGCTTTTATACTAAGATCTTTTGGTGTAGCTGGCCTATGGGTAGCTTTGGGAAGGATACTCACAGTACCGTTTGGTTCTAGAAGAGCTGTCTGTATTGTAGTAATGTCAAAATACCCGCAGTTACGGCACTGTATCTGAAATTCTTCTATATCAATTTTTGCTTTTTTAAAATTTTCGTATAAAAGTTTATCATTATCTAGTAGTACAAGCGGATATCCATTCACAAAACGAGAAAAACCAAGCCACTTATCTGTTCCAATTGATAATGCTACAGCAACAACACTATAGATAGCCATGGCTATCAGTGCATGCAACGGATTTTCAAGGTCTGTGGCCATTTCCGCAGCAATGGAACCGATGGTAATTCCATTGATGTAATCAAATAAACTCATTTGTGACATCTGCCGATATCCAATAAATTTACATAAAAAAAATAATGCAACGATAGAGGCAAAAGAAGACAAAATTACTCTTATGATAGTCATTAAAACTTCTCCTTTTTAATATTTGCATGAAGTTAATCTGCATTGAATTTATTGCAATATGGGTAGTATGAGTAATTGAAGGGAAAATATTCAGATTTTTTATTACAATATAGAAAAAGCTATAAGAGTATTAATAATAAAACTATTAGAAATAGGAAAAAGCAGAGATGAATAAATTTTGATTTCTCACAATAAAGTTATTCATCTCTGTTTTTAAATTGAGCTAATATAGCATATAACAACGCCCACTGATTTGATTTGATACAACTTCAAGGAGAGAATTTTTATAAATAGGAGGACATATTGTAACAGTACCATTTACAATAATACTAAAAAAGTAATTTTCTCTTTGAAGATCGAATTCCAAACATACCTTCTGATTATGTTCCATATAACGCATCTTTTGTCCATTACGTAAACTTAATAACGTAAAGCAGATGTTATTCCCTTTCGGTTCAAAGGAGAAATACATTGGAACGATATAGGGTTGATCGCAATCAGAAATTCCTAGGTGACACCATTTTGTATGTTTTAGAATTGACTGAATTTCCTTATTGGTAAGTTCACAGTATTCTTGATTTACCATAAAAACCTCCAATTCTTATTCACTATATAATTTATGCTTGATGTTGAAATTTGTATGTAATACTAGGTTAAAAGTTTAAATTAATTGCTTGTATTTGGACGTTCTTTGAAAATTATGAGGATTTTAGGAAGAAAGAATAACACTTTTATACATTCGAGAATAAGATATATTGTATTTATCCTTTTAAGGAGTAGTTATGAATAACCGAAACAGAAATAATAATAAGGTTAAAGCTATGAATTACAGTACAGGTCGCTCTATGTACAATCGTTCTATGATGAATCCAACTTCTGGAAGTACTATGCGTTACGATGGTCGTAAAAGAGAGATGGGTTGTGAACCTACGAAGGAAATGGAATGTGGTTGCAGAAAAGAAATGGAACATGGCTGTATGAAAGAAATGGACCATGGCTGTATGAAAGAAAT
The DNA here is from genome assembly GCF_000018685.1 of Lachnoclostridium phytofermentans ISDg. Taxonomy (NCBI): domain Bacteria; kingdom Bacillati; phylum Bacillota; class Clostridia; order Lachnospirales; family Lachnospiraceae; genus Lachnoclostridium; species Lachnoclostridium phytofermentans. The sequence goes on from NC_010001.1 coordinate 935,199, forward strand.
GGACCGTGATTGCAGAAGAGAAATGGAACATGGCTGTATGAAAGAAATGGACCATGGCTGTATGAAAGAAATGGACCGTGATTGCAGAAGAGAAATGGACCGTGGCTGTATGAAAGAAATGGACCGTGGCTGTATGAAAGAAATGGACCGTGATTGCAGAAGAGAAATGGAATGTGGCTGCATGAGAGAAATGGATCATGGCTGCATGAAAGAAATGGACCGTGGCTGCATGAAAGAAATGGACCGTGGCTGCATGAAAGAAATGGATCATGGCTGCATGAAAGAAATGGATCATGGCTGCATGAAAGAAATGGACCATGGCTGCAGAAGAGAAATGGAATGTGGTTGCATGAAGGAAATGGACCGTGGCTGCAGAAAAGAAATGGAATGTGGTTGCATGAAAGAAATGGATCATGGTTGCAGAAGAGAAATGGAATGCGGCTGCATGAAAGAATTGAGCTGTGAGAAGGAAACTAAATGTGAGTGTGAAATGGCACCGAGTTGTGGATGTCAGAGAAATATGGGCTGTGGCTGTGAAGTTGAACGTGGCTGCGGATATGAGATAGAGAGAAACTGTGGATGCAATATGGATATGAGCGGTTGTATGGATAGTTGTTCTTCTTGTATGTCACTCGAAGACTTCTACTGTTTATTGCATCAACTTTTACAATTTGAAGAAGGAGCAGATGTAGAATTTTGCAAAGCGAAAAAGAACTTAGAAGAAGTTTTAGAACATCTTCAATATGGTATCGGGTGTAATACCAAAATTCATGAGTTATATTGTATGATTAATGAATGGTTAGATTGCTATGAAAATGAAAATAGTTGCCAATGCAGCTGTAATAACAATTGTAGAAATATGAGATGTGAATTACACGAGATGGTAATGGAAATTCATAATTTACAAAAAGAAAGTTGCTCACATGCATGCGCTTCATGTCAATGCTTAATGGAAGCTAAGAAATTAACCGAATGTATGCTGGCTTTCAGAGAAAAAGTCATGAGGAATTGTTATCCTAGTCAATGCAAGTAATTTGAAGAAATTAAAAGTTTAGTATAGTGTATCTCATTTTATAGGCTCTGTATCAAGTGTTGCGATTTGATGCAGAGCCTATTTTTTCATATAAAATGACAGCATACTTTATGAAATTTTACATAATACTATACTTAGTGTGATAAAATCACGCAAACAGGATGTAATATCCATGAGCTTAATTGAAAGCTTAAACATTAATGTAAATCGATTTTCACAAGAAAGAGAGGAATAGAAATATGGATAAGAACGAAAGCATTGGTTGTAGTATTAATAACTGTAAATTCCATGCTCAAGCTGAGAACTACTGTACACTTGATCAGATTATGGTAGGTACTCATGAAGAAAACCCTACAGAGAAAGAATGTACTGACTGTGATTCTTTCGAATACAAAGCTAAATAATAGGTATTAGTAGTAAATCTATAACGCACTAAAAAAGAACAACTCGAATCAATCTTAATAGAAGGTTCGAGTTGTTCTCTTTTTGTATCTAGGTAAAATAAAATCACCGATTATGTGGTCATGATTTATTGCTTTTTTTGTAGTATCACTGTTTCTTCAGTCACAGACTTATAAAAATCATTTAGTTTTTCATCCGCCTTTAATGCAGCGCTGAATTTATCATTCACTGTTTTAATCAATTTTTGAACTTCTTCATTTTCATTTACGGTATTAAAGTATTCGGCTGTTTTTGGATATAATTTGTCGAAGTATAATTTTGGTTCACCGTTGATATATTTAATAAAAAATCGGTCAATCGAAGGTGCACATGTATCAATGGAATTGATATGCAGATCATATTCTACATAAGCTACTAAATCAATAGCTTCATTTCCTTTCGCAACGTGAATAATAATGTTATCATAAGACTCCACATACTCAACTTTACGTGCAGTAACATTAACATCCATGGTATTAGCATCTACAGAGATAGATTCATAGAGTTTTTTATCTACGTTAAGTTGGGATTGATAGTATTTTTTGATTAAATCATCAATTTCTTTGTCAGTATTAATCTTTAAGAAAGTGTTTTCCTCTGGAACCTGAGTAGGTTCATGTTCTGTATAACTATCGATAGCCTGATCTTCTTGTGAACGATTTTCAGAAATAGAAGTACTTAGTTCTTGGCTTTGATTATCTTGTTCTTTCTTCGGACTTTTTGATAAATGCATTGCAGTAGTAGCCACTAAAATCGTAGTTAATGCGAATGCTGCAATTGTAATGTATAGTTTTTGATTTTTTCTCATGGATTTCTCCTTTTCCTGTGCATTAAATTGAAACTGCTAAACGTAGTTTAATCTCACGATTCTTAGCTGCTTGAATCGTGAGATTTTCTGTAACTCATGATATTGTAATTGTAAGAAAGGAAGCCTAAAGATTTATGTTCTTACCCTACTTTAGTTTATAACTCTTCTGGCATATAGAGGAGTTCTGTAATTCCAGCGGCTTGTTTTAACGCCATCCTTATAATTACTTGCATGAACAACACGTCCATCTCCAGTATAAAGTGCAACGTGATTTACGCGACCGCTGCTATCTCCATAAAACAAGAGATCACCTGCTTGTAAATTACTATAGCTTGGAGTAATGGAACGACCTGCACCTCTTGCTTGCTCACGAGATGTTCTTGGAAGGCTATAACCATAATTTTTATAAATTGATAATACGAATCCAGAACAATCGGCTCCATTATTTAGACTAGTACCACCCCAACTATAGGGGTTACCAACAAACTGAAGAGCAAAGCTTGCAATTCTATTACCAAGACTTGTGTTATGGGAGGAACCTGTATTGGTAGAATTTGAACTTCCTGAGTTTGAAGAATTATTTGAGGAATTACTTGAGTTTGAAGAATTGCTTGAACTAGAAGAAGTATTTCCAGTTGAATAATTTGGGCGCTGTGTTTGTGCAGCTGCCGCTTGTCTTGCAGCTTCTTTCGCTTCCTCTTCCTCTGTTTCTTTGCTGATAGCCTTTTTATATTGGTAGACAACATCAACGTAATCCTTGTGCACAAAACCAGTTTCTTTAACCCCATTGTTTTCATTTATGAGGATTTCAAACCAATCATCATATTCTTTAACAATTTCTTTTTGGTCTTGCTCTCCAATTTGTACTTTAATCTTAGAATCTTTCTTCATGCTTTCGCGGACATTTAATGTTACGCAAGTAGCCTTTATCTTCTTTGTAATTGTGTCATTCTCAAATTTGGCAGCTCCTTGTTCATCATAAACTAAGTAATCATTTAAGATATATCCTTCCACGCTACCAGATTTGATTTTTGTCCAGATTTGTCCTTTTACTAAAACTTGAGCCATAGCTCCACGGTATAATTTTCCTACAATATCAGAATCAGTACTCCAACTGCTTCGTATGTTTACATAGTCTTCTGTATTAGAAAATGCTAAACCATCAAATGGAGAAACACGATCTAATGCTTTTAGTCGCTCTCCGTCAATAAGAATCGGAGTTGTTATGTTCGATATGGAAATGCCAGATTCTGATAATCGTTCGTTATAATAGCTTTCAACTGCAAGTCCCATGCCACCGATAGAAGTTTCATTTGCTGCTGCAGCATCTGCTTTTACTATACTCAAGTTCATTCCTGCTATGAAAATAGATGTAGTCATAGCTATCCTTAGTGCTCCGGTTAATTTCATAAGTACCTCCAGTAAATTTTTACATTTATTAAGTATATGTTACATAATTGTTACATACTATAATACCTTTGGTTGTTCCAAAAATCAACAGGTATTAATTTCTAACGCTGGCATACATAGCTAATCCCCTATGTTTTCTACCATTTTTATATAAAATAGAAAAAACGTTCCATGCACTTTTAAAGTGTTAGGAACGTTTTTAATTAAAATGAACTAGGTATTTTAAGACAACTATTTAAAGAGTTCTTAAACTTTCGAATCTGAGATTGTAACAGGTTCGTAGATTGATAGAGATCTATCTTTTGGTTAAAATTATCCTCTATATTACGGAAGAGGAGTTCTTTATAATTCGGTATTGGTTCCGTGTTATCTGATATTTTAGCTTCTATCAACAAAGAGTAGCAGGAGGATAGGATTTCCTCATTAAGCTGTTTAGGATAGGAGCGGATGGTCGGTATAATTTCATTCACGCCAAGGTACAATCTTTGAGAGAAGTTTTCTATATGTAATCCAGTTTGATTCGTTACGAGTAAACTGATAATAGGAATATCTTCATTTTTCATATTCCCTTCTAGATATTGTTCTAGCATTAGGATCTTTTCGTTATGAAGGGATAGGAAGGTATCATCATAAGATAGGAAGGCAGGTTTGGAGAAATCGTTTACATTATGAATCCACAAACTACCATCTTTTTCTATAAGAAGGCTTGTTTCCTCGGGAAGTTCAAAACAACACTGTTCAATGAAAAATATCCCCTGCTTTGATAAAATAATATGATCAAATGATAAGACTTTTCCGTTCAGATTTAGCCGTAACTGTGGTAAATGCGTTATCTTATTTCCAAACAAAGATAATACTTCGCCTAGTCTATCTTTATTCTCTTTCTTCTGATTTAAAGCTTCACAATCATGATAAAGTTGGTCAATGCGTTGTTTGATAAGTCTCCGATTTTCGAAAAGCTCATTTAGTGGTAATTCAAATTCCGTTTCATAACGTTGTGATAATTCAAAAAAAGTCTTACTTTCTATTTTACATTGTCTAAACAGTAACTTGATACTTTCAAATTGTTCGACCGTTTCAGAAAGTAATTCTTGTTCAAGGTATCCTTCCATAGTGCTATTTTGATCTTTCCAGCGAGTTAACTTATCTTTCATATAGGCATAATAAATGAGGCTTTCTTCCTGTGTTAAAAATAGTGTTCGATCATTCGATGTTAATTTTTCTGAAAGAGTATGAAGAAGTGTTTTGTCATTTCCGTAGACATTTAATTCTTGGAAAATGTCTTCTGCATCTGGAATTACCCTTGGTTCAGTTGCAATTGCAAGCAAGTTTTGGGAAGCTTTATTTTGTTCATTGTCAGGTATCGTTAAAAATTCATGTGATAAGAGATATCCGTTTTCTAATTTATTTATGAGTTGAATGACTGGTAATATATCCTTCTTTTCATAAAAGTCTTTGTAACGAGAGGCTTTTATATTGTTTAAAATAATCGCAATAATATGTAAAAATAAGCGTAAGAGTATTAATGTAACTGTTATACTTATAATGAAAGTTAGGTAGAGAATATTAATTTTTCCTAATGTGATGTTGGTTAGAAGCTTAGTAATATTGGACAATTTATTCTCGTACAATCTTGGATTAGATAAAAAACTAAAATAGATTGTGATTTTTACAATAAGGGAGATGGCCTCTGGAATAAGGTGAATTCCCTTAATTGAAATCTGTTGATAGCGCATTTTCCAAAGCTTATAAGCGAGATTACATTTAATTAGTGAATACGGTAATAAAAAGGCAAGGGTGATTCCATAGGGTAAGATTAAGTTAGTATTTTCAAGGTATCGATTCGTGATAAGTATATATAGTAAAATAGTTAGTAAGATATTCATTAGATAAATAAGTATTGTGGAAATCGTATCATAAAATATTTTTCTTGAGTTCTGAAGTAATGTATCATAGGTAATTTTATCTTTCGAATTGCTGCAGGTATAACACAATCCCTGTGATTGTACGATATGATTTTTATGGCATTTATTACAAATTGTTTCTGTCACTTTAAATCCTCCCTAGAAATACGACATAGACAAACAAGATTACATTCGGTATATTAATTATACTTAATACTATTATACTTATTACTATTATACAATAGTGAAAAAGCAATGTCATGTAAAATATTTACAATTTAATAAGAGGTAGTTAGAAAGGAAAGGGTTATGAATATTCAGGTATTTGGTAAATCAAAATGTTTTGATACAAAAAAGGCAGAAAGATATTTTAAAGAGAGGGGAGTAAAATTTCAATCGATCGATATATTAAGCAAAGGTTTGAGCAAGGGCGAATTTCTTAGTGTATCTAACGCTCTTGGTGGCTTTGAGGCTATGATGGATAAAACAACCAAAGAGTATTGTATGATTCAGTATCTCTCAACAGAGGATCAAATAGAAAAACTTTTGGAGATGCCTAAATATTATAAAACTCCTATTGTCCGTAATGGTTCAAAGGCTACGATAGGATATTGCCCTGAAATCTGGCGTACATGGGAATAGTGACTGGATAAAAATTATAGGATAAATGAAATAAGAGACAAAGGAATCAGAGGATAAAGGAATCAAGGAATAATGGAAGAATATATATTTTTGGATGAAACGAAGAAATGGTGGAAAGATAACTTAGTGTAAAAAAAATGATTTAAGGATTACCTTTGCTAGAAAGGATGAATATGAAAAAGAACTTCTGGATTAAACTAGTACTTGCTTTAATTGGTATTTTATTTGTTGGAGTTGGAATCGGTTTTAATGCTGAATCTTTATTTGGAAATGATCCTGTTGCATTACTTTATGATGGTGTTAGAAATGCTTTTTCTCTACCATTATCACGGCTAGGGATGATATCAAATATTGTGAATCTTAGTATTATCGTTTTGCTATTTTTTATAGGTAGACATTATATAAATATTGGTACAGTGGTGTATATCCTACCATTAGGTACATTTGTAAATCTTGGTATGTTTTTATTTCCCAAGATATTTGTTTCAAATACAGTTTTAAGCCGAGGAATCGGAACTTTTTTTGGTTGCCTACTAATCTATGTGGGAGTATCCATTTTTATCAGCGTAGATATCGGTTTAGATCCCTTTACCGGGCTTGTAATGACGATTAGTGACCACCTTCCATGGGAATTTGGAATAACTAAAATATGCTTTGATTTTATTCTTATTTTAATTGGTTTTTTACTTGGAGGCAATGTGGGTGTGATTACCTTCATTACCGCTTTGTCCGCAGGACCTAGTATTCAATTATTTACAAAACTAATAAAACGGCTATTAAAGAAAATTAAGTTAATATAATTTACAGAGAAGGCTAATGAAATAACTCATTAGCCTTCTCATTTAATTGTTCGCATGATGTAAAGTCACTTAAATACCAATTATCATTAATGCATACATATGGAGATTGAATGGAAATAGTTATTTCATTATTGTCATTGCCCTGCAGAGTATATTGAACTAAACTCTCATCAAATGTCATAGGATTTTTAATCTTTTGATGAAGAGGTAGACTTTGTATTGTTGTTATGAGCTGATTTAACTCGTTCGTATCATGTATTTGCATAATATTACCTGGTAGCAAGGACAATAAGGTGATGGATTCAATATCTATGGCTTCAATTGTTGTTAAATTAATATCCTTTGTATGAGAACAGGAAGCTAAAAAAGCAGTAAACAAGAAGGTAAATAACAATAGAGTCTTTTGTTTCATGTTATTAACAACCTTTCCTTTCATTCGATTATAAGTTATCCGGATGTTATGTATTAGGATATACCGTCTAGACTTCTAATTATTAGACGATAATACTTGGAAAAAAGTTTCAATCTATGAAATACAAATAGACAAATAAATTTTTTTATAAATAAAACCTCCTCAGTCGATTATACCATTAAATTACAAAATATCATCACTAAAATATTTTAATGAAAACAATTATAGGTCAGTAACATTATCATCTAAAGTGCCTTTAATATTTTCTTTTATTGCAGACTTTTAAGAAATCTTAATACTACACCCTTTGACATTTCGCACCGATTGCTTAATGTATCTAATGGTAAGCTCCCTGCATTGTAGCTTTGCCTCTACTTTTAGATGTTGAAATGATGGGATTCAAAATTATGAAAATAATAGGAAAGGATTGTAGGTAAGTCAAAATCATAATTCATTCTAAAAAAGCTGCCCTAAACCAAAATTTAGGACAGCTTTAAAATAGGTATTGAATTAATCTAGATATGTCATCTTCTTTACCTGATCAAAGGCATTTTTCACCAAAGGTAAACAAATTATTATTACTGTTGCAATACCCTCAGCATAGATATAGGCTCCATTATAAGCCATAGAATATAAAATTGGGTTCCAGCCTTCCCAAGCATAAGCGCCAAAGAAGATAAATCCGGATAAGGTTGAAAATAACCATCTTCCTGTAATACCTACAAGGTAACCTTTTAACAAACCATTCTTACTCTTATAGAATAGTCCAGATAATCCAAGGGCACCAAAGGCAAGAGGATAATCTAAAAGAATCTGTGTTGGATGATAAATATATGGCTTAATAACAAATTGTAGGATACCGTATGCAACGCCTACAATAATACTTGTCTTTGCTCCATAGAGATAGCCAATCAAACAGATAAACAGCATACTAAATAAAGTTACGGAACCACCAAATGGAAAAGAATATACTTCAAGATAAGAAGTCACAAGTGCTAAAGCCATCGCTATGGCACAAAATACTAATTGCTTTGTTGGCATTTTCTTTGTATCTTTATTTTTGGCAAAGAAAGAAGCGACAACTATTAAAGCAACAAGAAGAACAGCTAATAAAATATAACTAAGTGTTGTTAAACCGTATGTTCCATCAATGGATGTAACGAACAAATCACGCATAAAAAAAACCTCCTTAAGTTTCACTGTAATTGTGATTGCTTCGGAGGACGTTTGGTGCTTCCTTACGCCAGTACTAACTGGATCAAGTAATAAGGGTCAGTAGGTGTCTACTTCTCAGCCAATTCGGCTCCCCCAGCAATACAATATCTAATTATTTATTCATAATTAAGAAAAGTTCGCGAACGTACTTTTTCTTGTTTTATGTAATCAATGGAGTACATAGTAGAGACATCGATTTTTTGTATACACTCTAAAAGTATAACCTCTTGATTCCATGGTTACTATAGCAAGTTATCCGTCTAATGTCAAGTAGAAATGTGACTTCTCAGAAGTTTCAATGTGACCTCTCAGAAGTTTGTTTTTAACTTCTCAGTGAGTTTAGAGTGTCTGGCATATGAGGGTTCTGTGAATATTGACATTATACGCAAAGAGAGGTACTTGAGTAGTGGAGATAACTAACATACTTCTCTATGATAGTCTTTTACTTCACTAGGACGGATGAGATAATATTTTTTATATAATCGGCTAAAGTATAAGGCATCATCATAACCCACCTTTGATGCAGCCAACTGTACTGAGTCACCCTGCTTTAATAGCTCGGTGGCTTTTTCTAATCTTTGCCTAATTAAATATTCTATTGGTCGAATCCCTAAGTTTTTATAAAATAAATGGGATAGCTGAGCAGGTTTTTTGTTGAAATATGCAGCTAATTCATTTAATGTAATCGGGGAGGAGAGGTGCTTTTTTAAATAGCTGCATACAGCGTCAAGAAGCTGCTGTTCTGATGTATCGCTTTGTTTTAAGGCAGTGTTTAATAACTTTCTCATCTCTAATTCAAGAGTTAAAGTATGATAATGATGACTTGATGTGATTTTTTCCATCAGTTGTTTTAGCATCATGTGAGTTTTTTTCGCTTCCGCTAACTTTAGATGAAACGTATTAGGAATGCACTCATCGGGAGATAGTGTTGAATTACCAAAGGTATAGGAAAGTAGGATAAACTCAAAATCCACTTGATCTAGTGAAAATAGATGAAGATAGCTTCCGCTTTTTATATGCTGTACATAGCTTGAAGTAAGATAAGTTGTGGTTTCCTCATCAATTGTTAGTTGAGCACGTCCTTTGATTGGAAATAAAAATCCTCCTTGTGGAAACTTGCAATGAAATGCTTCTGTACTAGTTACCGTTACCTGTATTAAGTTGATATTTTTTAATGCTTGGTTCTGAAATAGTGATGAAATTCCACGCATTTTTTCGCTCATAGTAAATTCCCTTCTAAAAAAGTTAAAATCTATCTGATAATGAAAATCAATATCATTTGAGTGGTTTTAGAATAACATAAATCTTAAGATTTGTCCATAGGTAAAAAATTGTCCATTCAAACAAAACACTATCCTTGTTATACTTCTCACTGTCAACGAAGAACATAGAACGTAGGAGAAAAGCAGTGAAGAAGAGAATAGTTTTTATCATTATATTAATAATTGCATCCTTTCTATCCATCATGCTTGGAGCACAAGATTTTTCCTTAAGAGGAGCATTGGTAAGAGATTCTGCGGATTATCAATTACTTATATATAGTCGCATTCCAAGACTTTTAGCTGTTCTGGTAACGGGAGCTGGACTTAGCATTTCAGGGAAGATTATGCAGACAATGACAGGAAATCGGTTTGTTTCACCAACGACTGCGGGAACGATGGAATGGTGTAAGTTTGGTATCTTATTATCCATTATATTTTTTGGTGGGCAGTCTATGATGCTTAAGATGATTTTTGCTTTTATCATTGCATTATTTGGAAGTCTTTTGTTTGTACAGCTTCTTCAAAGAATACCTCTTAAAAGTCCTGTAATGGTTCCTCTTATTGGATTAATGCTTGGAAATGTGGTTAGTTCATTAACAGCCTATATTTCCTTTCGCTATGATTTGGTACAGAACATATCCTCGTGGTTACAAGGAAACTTCTCCTTAGTAGTAAAGGGCAGATATGAATTACTCTACTTAGGAATTCCTTTTGTTATTCTCGCTTATTTATATGCGAAGAAATTTACGATCGCTGGAATGGGTGAGAGCTTTGCTAAAAACTTAGGATTGAATTATAGGTTTATCACGATAGTTGGATTTGTTATAGTAGCATTTCTTGCTTCTATTATTACAGTATCGGTTGGGAGTATTGCTTTCTTAGGATTAATTATTCCTAACATTGTTTCTATCTATTATGGTGATGACTTAAAACATACCTTATTCGATACTGCATTACTTGGCGGAATTTTCTTATTATTCTGTGACATCTTAAGCAGGATTATCGTTTATCCGTATGAGATTTCAGTTAGTGTGATTGTTAGTGTCTTAGGTGGTGCAATCTTTTTATTCCTGCTATTTCAAAAGAATAAGGAGGGAGGTACCGCATGAGAAGAAAGCAGATATCAAAAGAGAAAAAATGTATCTTGATACTAATCACAATTGTTGCGATTCTTTGTTTCCTTTATCTTTTCTTAGGATTATCAACAAAGAACTTTCATTATTTTTTCCCACGTAGATTACGTAAAGTGTTAGCGGTTTTCTTAACAAGTTATTGTGTTGGATATTCTTCAGTGTCCTTTCAGACGATTACGAACAATAAGATTTTAACTCCGAGCATTATCGGTTTGGATTCCTTGTACTTATTTTTGCAGACCATTATCGTATTTTTCTTTTCTCATGCGGGAGTCAGTAAATTAACAGGCCTTCCTAATTACTTATTATCCATTGGGCTGATGGTACTTTGTTCGTTCTTTTTATTTTTCGGAATGTTTAAGGGAAACAACAAAAATCTATACTTTATGGTTTTAGCAGGTACGATTTTTGGTGGTTTATTTTCCGGACTGGCATCTTTTATGCAGGTATTAATGGATCCCAATGAATTTTCACTTGTACAAGGAAAGATGTTTGCTAGTTTTAATCAGATGAATACAGATTTGTTAACCATAAGTATCGTAATTGTCGTTGTGATTGCTATAGCGGCTAGAAAAGATTTTTCTAAACTGAATGCTTTAGGGCTTGGTCAAACGGGGGCAATTAATCTGGGAGTTCCCTACCGTAGTACTGTATTTAGAACATTAATGTATATTGCGATTTTAACCGCAGTTTCTACAGCACTCGTTGGACCAATTACTTTTCTTGGTATCTTAGTTGTTAGTATTGCAAGGAATTTAGTTTCAACGTATCGTCATGAAATCAGAGTACCGGTTGCCGTGTTATTAGGAGCACTTGCATTACTTAGCGGATTGTTTTTTGTAGAACGTATCCTGCATCATTCTACTCAGATTAGTGTTGTTATTAATTTTATTGGTGGATGTTACTTTATATATCTCATGCTTAAGGAGGGAAAATCATGATAAAGACTAGAGGCTTAACAAAAGCTTATGGTAATAAAAAGGTTGTAGATGACATTTCCATTACAATACCGAAAAACAAGTTGATTGCCTTTGTAGGCAGTAATGGAGCAGGAAAGAGTACACTATTGTCCTTAATTGGGCGTACCTTGGATCGAAGTAGTGGCGAGTGTCACATAGATGAGAAAGAGGTAAAGGAATGGAACAGTAGAGAGCTAGCGAAACGACTTTCTATCTTAAGCCAAACAAATCACCTCAATATTCGCCTTACGGTACATGAGCTCGTGCAGTTTGGTCGTTTCCCATATAGCCAAGGGCGTTTAACAAAAGAGGATGAAAAGAAAGTTGCAGAGGCAATATCCTACATGAGTATCGATGCCTTTAAGGATCGCTACTTAGATGAATTAAGTGGTGGTCAACGTCAAATGGCTTATATAGCAATGTTAATAGCACAAGATACAAAGTATGTCTTTTTAGATGAGCCACTCAATAATCTTGATATGAAACACTCCGTACAAATTATGAAAATCCTAACCAAAATGGTGAAGGAGCTTGGGAAAACGGTTATGGTGGTAATTCACGATATCAACTTTGTCTCCTGTTATGCAGATTATATTATTGCAATGAAGGATGGGAAAATAATTGCCAATGGACCAAGTGAAGAGGTTATGAATTCACAGATGTTACAAGAAGTGTTTGGTATGGAAATTAAGGTAGAACAAATTGAAGGTAATAAAATCTGTCTTTATTATACTTAACAGAATATTAAATGAATTATTATTAATCAATGAATAAGAGCAAATCAATTGAATTAGCATAAATCAAATAAATTAGTATAACTCAAGAGCCATTAGAGTTCTAACTTAGATAATCAATGGGATTTATCCCATGTATTATAAATAAAGAAAAGGAGGAATAATGATTCCTACGTGACATGCTCCCCACCAATTAAATCCAGATTTTGAAGTAGGGGCTTCTCGGTCAAGCATCGAACGGATACAGTAAGCGAGCTAACCCCGTATATCATACGGTTTTTACGAATGAGTTTCCATCCGTACCTTGAATATTTTACGTACAGATAAAAAGACAAAATCAATAGATGCAAAGAGATAAAAGTTAAATGTAGGAAGCATTATAAAACAAAAATGAAAAAATTTAGTTTTAATAAGAGCATCTTCTCTGGTGCTAAGAAAAAGGTTTTAGCGGGAATTTTATTAGGTGTTATGGCAACAAGTGTTTTAACAGGTTGCGCTAAAAAACAGGGTGATACACCTGAAAATAATGCAAATAAGGGCGAGGAGAGCGCTACTACAGCAACACCAGCGCCAACACCAACAACCGCGGCAGAAGAAACAAGATTTTCCTTAACCCATCCTCTTGGAACTGTAACTTTAGAAGGTGCTGCTAAAAAGGTGGTAGTTTTTGATATGGGTGCATTAGATACGATTGATGCTCTTTCTTTCGACGGTGAGCTTGCAGTACCACATGGAAATATTCCAACTTATTTAAGCAAGTACGAAGAGAGTACCGTTAATGCCGGTGGACTTTTTGAGCCAGATATGGAAGCGATTTTTACTTTTGAACCAGATGTCATTATTATTGGTGGTAGACAGGTTGATTTTTATGATGAATTGAATGAAATTGCACCAACCATTTATGTTGAGATAAATGCTGATACTTACATGGAGGACTTTAAACGCAACACTGATAATATAGCAAAAGCTATTGGAAAAGAAAATGAAGCGAAGACTGCGATTGACGGTATTATGAATAAAGTCGAAGAAGTGAAGCAGATTACGAATAGTAGTGATAAAAAAGGCTTAATTATTATGACCAACGATGGCTCCATAAGTGCATATGGTCTTGGATCTCGGTTTGGTCTTATTCATGATGTTTTAGAGGTAAAGCCAGCAGATGAAACAATTGAAGTTTCTAAGCATGGTATGGATGCCAGCTATGAGTATATTGCTAAAGTAGATCCTGACATCTTATTTGTAGTAGATAGAACTGTAATTGCAGGTGGTTCCACAACTGCTGAAAAGACTCTAGATAATGAGCTAGTACTAGGAACGAAAGCTGCAAAAAATAATGTAATCATATCTCTTGATTCTGAATGCTGGTACTTATCAAGCGGTGGTATTAACTCCATGCAAGTTATGGTGAAAGAGGTAGAAGGGGCATTTAATAAATAGTATTAGTAGCAGATGAATGTGTAAATTTAATTAGATAATATATATTTATTGAACTTATAACGAAATAAAAATCCCGGAAATGCAAACCTGCATAAGGCTAAAAGCCTTATCGGTATTTCCGGGATTTTAAAAAGTTATAAAATGAAATTAATTAGAGTAAATTAGATTTCTATTATGATGTTTAGTTTTTAAATTGTTACTCACCCAATAATGCATCAAGTTCTTTTTTAAGAACAGATTCCGAGATCGCACCTTGATAATAGTTTGCTATATTTCCGTCTTTATCAATAATTATTGTAGACGGTATAGCCATGACACTATAGTAATATGCACCTTCTTGTTCTACATCAAAGAATACTGGAAATTCATATCCATTATTTTCTACAAATTTACTACCTTTTTTTATTGTTTCACGAGTTCCATCTACTAAATCAACCATGAGAAAATTTACATCATCTTTTAAGTCCAGATAAACTTTATTAAACTCTGGCATCTCACTCTTACATGGACCACACCAGCTTGCCCAGAAATTTAAAACAATAGGCTTTCCATAATAGTCACTAAGTGAAACGGTATTTCCATCTATATCCTGCATAGAAAAATCAATAGCAGGAAACATTGTTGGCTCTGGATCCTCTGTAATGGTTGGATCGGAAGTATTGTTTGAGGAATCTTCAGGCTCTGTAGTTGGTGTAATATTTTCTTGTTTATTTACTTCATTGTTCTCTTCTTGTTCTGCGTAGTTTTTTGAGAGATTCTTATAAAGAACAGTTGCTCCAACAATAAGAACAACAAATATAGCAAGTATCCATAGTATTTTTTTATTTTTCATATATCCTCATTTCTGCGCTGTTCTTTGTTTTTTTTGTAAGACTACTATGCGTATCATCTAGTTTGTGGATACAGCGCCTTCACAAACTAGAATAGGAAAATTTAACCAAAAATCTATGTGTTTAATTTAATATATCTTAGATTTTTCTATTGTAAAAATGAAAATACAGCACTATAAGTACCGGTTAGGAACAATATACCCATCAAAATTAATAGTCCAGCTGAAATAAATGAAATCTTTCTTGAATTTCTCTTTAAAAAATCAAAGGTAGACTTTAATTGATCGATTAATAATGCACTTAATAAGAATGGAAGTCCTAATCCGAGTGCGTACATAAGCAGCATTACAATACCTTTCATCGTACTTCCAGTTCGCGCAGCCATAACAAGGGCAGAACCAAGGAAGGCACCTACACAAGGAGTCCAACCAACTGAGAAGATAATACCAAAAAGGAAGGCAGCAATAGACTGATTTTTTGTTCTAGTAAGCTTTTGACTATTCATTCCGTTAAAGATTGGAATTTTTACGATACCTAAAAAGCTTAGTCCTAGTAAAATCAAGAAGATACCGGATATAATGTTTACGGCCATATGGTATCGAATGATAAATCTACCAAGTGTTCCAGCAAATGCACCCATAAGGACAAATGTGGTGGAAAAACCGGAGATAAACAATAGGGCGTTTTTTAAGGTGCCATATTTGGTTCGAGTATCAGGTTGCCCTGCTATATAAGTAAGATAAAGCGGCAACATAGGTAATAAGCATGGGGAAATAAAAGTGATAATACCTTCTAAGAAGGAAATAATATACTGCATAATTCTCCTTTCATCTTTTGATTCTTGATGAAGAAAGTCGCTAAGCTTCTTTTTTTGTTCATAATAGGGAATAGTCCGCTAAGCGTACTTTATCTTGTTGACAAGTTACAGGTTTTAAATTTTACATGAATAATCTCCAATTGTAAACCATTCTACCAGAATTCCTATAAATTTACTGTGATTAAGTCACATACGTCTGTCTATTGTCTTGGTAAAATAAAACAGTATATAAAATTTAATTGTATTAAAATTAATCTGAATGTAAAATAGATTTGTATGATAGTAAATTTGAATTATTAGAAATAAAAGAATACTTAAGGAGTGATAGTATGAAATTAAGACCTTTACGTAAAGGATTTATCTATATATTACTCATGTTAACAGGAGCAATGATACTAGCTGGATGTTCGAGAAAACAGGATGCATCAAAGGAGGAGACAGATTTGAAAGAACAATCCTATATAGAGATTACACAAAGCGAAGCGAAAGAAATGATGGATTCCGAGGAGGAATTAGTCATCTTAGATGTTCGTACGGATGAAGAATTTATAGAAGGACATATTGTGGGTGCAGTACTTCTGCCAGTTGGAGAAATTCCAGACCGTGCAGAGGAAATGTTACCAGATAAGGATAAGAAGATATTAGTTTACTGTCATAGTGGGAGAAGAAGTAAGGTGGCAAGTTATGAATTAGCTGAGCTTGGCTATAAGAATGTATATGAGTTTGGTGGAATTATTGACTGGGAATATGATATTGTAAAATAAGCTTATTTTAATCATAAGGTTGTTGCTTAAGAAATTAATAGCAGCAACCTTAATTCGTGGCAATGAAAATTTGCGAAGCGTGCTTTTCAAGTTTTTGACAAGAAATTAATTTAAAGGGAAGCATCAAGGTGAAAGACACCAATTTCTTTATAATGGTCAATTTTATATTCAATTGTAGAAAGACTGCGATTTAATAATTTAATTTGTTCCAAGATATATGCTTTATGTAATTCTAGCATCTCTTTTCTTTGTTCACAGGTTTCCTCTCCATTTAAGCATAAATACATAAATTCTTTAATTTTTTCTATGGACATCCCGGAGTTTTTTAAACAGCAGATGAGACCAAGCCATTGAATATCATTTTCGGAAAAAGAACGTTTTCCAGTTCCGTCTCTTTTTAGTAGGGGGAGTAGACCTTCGCGATCATAAAAGCGGATGGTATGCTCGGATAAGCCAGTTTGTTCGGAAACTTGTTTTATACTATAACTCATTTGATATCCCTTTCTTTCTTATCGAATTATCCGTGAGACAGTAAGTGAATTTTCCTGTTTCAATTCTTTTATTTAAATTCTAAGCATAGTTTATAATTATAGAAACGAAAATCATGCTTCTATAATAGGATTAGCAGTGCAAAAAGAGGACCTTTTATCAAAAATAGCCATGCAATTTCTGATAAGTTGTATTGTACATTGCAATCGAACGGTTTCCCATACATTATATCATATCCTTTAAAAAAGGGAGAAGAAATCTCTGAAAAAGATATTATTAAACGGTGACTTAATCACAGATAAATTAATTAAAGGGGGATATAATGATGCTAGAAACAACAAATGAGTCTTGTTTAAGGTATTATTCGTGAAAACTAAAAAATAAAATATAGGGAGGTCTTACTATGGACATATTACACATAACAAAGGAAAATTATAAAGCAGAAGTGTTAGAAGAAGATAAGGTAGTATTACTTGATTTTTGGGCACCTTGGTGCGGGCCTTGCAGAATGCTTTCTCCAGTAATAGAGGAAATTGCTAAAGAAGAAGAGAATATTAAAGTTTGTAAAATTAATATCGATGAACAATCCGAATTAGCAAGTGCTTATCGTGTCATGAGTATTCCAACACTTGCAGTAATGCAAAAAGGTAATTTGGTTAGTAGTAGCGTAGGATTTAAATCAAAGAAGGATATCTTAAAAATGCTTCCAGCACAATAAGGATATTTGCAGTCCTTTAAGAATATGAGAATAATAATTTATTTAATAATAAAAGGTGAGAAGAATCAAACAAATCCTAGGAAAGAACTAAGGATTGATAGATTCTCCTCACTTTTTAAATTTACTTAAGAGAAGTACACTTACATTTGGGGTTAGATAATGCTCTTTAACTTCTTTTTATCAAGAATTTCAATACCGCCTCTTGTTAGAGATACAATTCCATCTTCTTCAAAATGCTTTAGCATACGAGAGACAACTTCTCTGGCGCTGCCAATGTATTTTGCTATCTGCGCATGGGTTAATGGAATAAAATCTTGTTTATGTTTTAAAGATTCATCTAACAAAAATACTGCTAAGCGTTTATCAAAACTCATAAATAATATCTGCTCCATCGTCCACATAACATCGGAAAAACGGTCGATAGTAGTTCGATAAGAAAAGTTTTCAACATAGATATTATTATCCATGAGTTTTTGAAATGCAGACGATTTTATTAAGTAGGCTTCCGTATCAGATTCTGCTTGTATATTGACATCAAACGTAATGTTTTTAAGTACGCAGGATGCTGAGAGTACGCAAACATCTCCATCTGACAAACGATACAAGGTGATATCTTTACCTTGTTCTGAAAGCATATGCGCTCTTAGTGTACCTTTTTTTATAATCAAAACACCAAGACATTCTGTACTATTATTGTAGATAATAGCATCCTTATGAAATATTACCGGGGAAGTCTGATTCAAAAAGATGTCCATCTCTTCCTTGTTCAACTTAGGTAAGAATGATATCTTGGTACCTAAATATTCTAAATCTTCTTGTGTTATCATAAGCCCTCCCATTTTTTTATATTTTAGCAATTAATAAGAAAAATTTGCTACGATTATGAGTATTATAGCATAAATAAGTTCTTTAACATAGTAATATTCTGTGTATTTTCTATGAAGCTTATTTAGAATAAATTCTGTCATGATAAGATTCCGTTAAGAACTGTTCTCCTAACTTGTTGTATATGCAAAACTGTGATATAAAAAGCATGAATTGTAAGATTGAGGAAAGAGCGACAGAACAAAGTTCTTTCACACGGATGTTTGTTCCTGAGTTATCCTCGGCATAAACCTCCAACCTAATGAGTAGGCATGTTTTCATGTGTGAATAAATTTCGAAATTTTATAGTTTCAACTTACATAATTATGGTAAGTATTATATAATATAAAATGTTTTTAATTAAATTGCGTAGTTCGCTTAACAGAAGAGATGGAGGATTATGATGAGGAAAACAAAAATTGTTTGTACCTTAGGCCCGGCAACCGAAGATGATGCTGTATTGCGTCAGCTGATGATTGAGGGGATGGATGTAGCCAGATTTAATTTCTCGCATGGTGATTATGAACAGCATACAAGAAATTATGAACGTATTCGCCGACTTAGTGCGGAATTGAAATTACCGATTGCTACGTTACTTGATACCAAAGGACCAGAAATCCGTATTGGTACATTTGAAAACGGAAAAATTGAATTAAAAAAGGGTCAAATCTTTACCCTAACAACAAATGATATTGTTGGAGATGAAACACAGGTTTCAATTACATATAAAAACTTAATACGTGACATAAAAAATGGAGTTAAAATACTGATTGATGATGGTCTTATAGAGCTTAAAGTATTTAATATCACTGATACAGATATTATTTGTGAAGTTCTAAATGGTGGTATGATTTCAAATCATAAGGGTGTAAATGTACCTGGAGTTGAATTATCCATGCCTTTTATTAGTAAACGTGATTATGAGGATATCGTATTTGGTATTGGGCAGGGTTTTGACTTTATTGCAGCTTCGTTTACAAGATGTGCAGATGACATAATCCAGATACGTAAAATATTGAATGAGTATAACTGTAATACAGTCAATATAATTGCAAAAATTGAAAATTTACAAGGTGTAAACAATATTGATGAGATAATTCGTGTGTCTGATGGTATTATGGTTGCCCGTGGTGACATGGGTGTTGAAATTCCGTTAGAAGAAGTTCCTGTCATTCAAAAAATGATTATTAAAAAGGTTTACAATGCAGAGAAGCAAGTAATCACAGCGACTCAGATGCTTGATTCTATGATGAAGAATCCAAGACCAACAAGAGCTGAGGCGACGGATGTTGCGAATGCTATTTACGATGGAACTAGTGCCATTATGCTTTCCGGTGAAACAGCAGCAGGTTTATATCCTGTTGAGGCATTAAGGACAATGGTTAAAATCGCAAAGCGAACCGAAGCAGATATCGATTATACATCACGATTTAGAAAGAGAGATAGTCTTACGAATCCGGATGTCACCAATGCAATCTCACATGCGACCGTTACAACAGCGATAGACCTTAATGCAGCTGCGATAATAACCGTAACAAAATCCGGTAAAACTGCAAGAATGATTTCAAAGTATCGTCCACCAAGTTCTATCATTGCATGTACCACCTACGAACATATATGCCGTCAGATGAATCTTTCCTGGGGTGTTGTACCGTTGTTAATCGAAGAGGAAGTGGATGCAAATACATTGTTTGAACATGCGGTGGAAGCAGCAGAAAAGGCAGGTTTTGTTAAGTCAGGTGAATTAGCTGTTATCACTGCTGGAGTACCACTTGGAATTTCCGGTACTACCAATCTTATCAAGGTTCAAGTCGTAGGTCATATCTTAGTAAAAGGAAGAGGCTTAATTGACCGTGAGGTATGCTCAAGTCTTTGCGTATGTAATGATACTGAGGAATTAAGAGAAACTTTTAAGCCAGGGGATATTATCGTTGTGAAAGAAACCAATAACGAGATGATGGAGCAATTAAAACAAGCAGCTGGTATTATTGTTGAGCAGGAGGGGATTAATTCCCATGCTTCAATCGTTGGGTTAAGCCTTGATATTCCAGTAATTCTTGGTGCTGAAAATGCAACAAAGATATTACGTACTGGTTCAATCGTAACACTAGATGGTAAAGAAGGGAATGTATCTGGTAATCGATAATTAAACTTACTTTGGTAAATAAAATTATATAGTATGATAAGTAAAGGGGCTTCTAAAAATTAGATGAGTAATCATCTATGAGAAAAAGCTCCTTTTTGCCTTAAATGAACAAGGGAACCTCGCTCTATAGCTATGAATCAGCTATTTTGCGACGTTCCCTTAGTTTCAAAGAAGCGTACTTTTTCTTGTCTTAACTATCTATAGTTTCGTCTTCAGTAGTTTGCATCGGCTCTTCATCAATCATACGATATCCGATTCCTACCTCAGTAAAGATATATTGTGGATCTGCAGGATTTGCCTCAATTTTTCTACGGATGTTAGCCATATTTACTCTAAGAATCTGGTTATTTCGATCTGCATAGGGTCCCCATATCTTTGTAATAATGGAATCATAGGTCATAACTCTTCCAGAATTGTTAGCAAGCAAAGAAACAAGTTTAAATTCTATCTGTGTTAAATGTACATCTTTTCCTCCGACCATTACAATGTGCTTATTAAAGTCAATTACGAAATCTTTGGCGCGAAAGATAGATGGCGGAAAATTCTTACCAGATTCCAAACTTGCATTATGACGTAGAGCGGTACGGATACGTGCTAGTAATTCTGAGGTACCAAAAGGCTTCGTAATATAATCATCCGCACCTAAATCAAGAGCTTGAACTTTTTCCTTTTCTTGAGTCCGTGCTGAAATAACAATAATTGGAATAGTTGACCAAGAGCGAATCTTCGATATAATCTCCATTCCGTCGATATCTGGTAAGCCTAAATCCAGTAGGATTAAATCTGGACAGTGGGATGTGATGATAGATAGACCCTCTGCACCAGTAAAGCTTTTTAGTACCCTATAATCATAAGCATTTAAATTCGTTGCTATAAAGTTACAAATATTTTGTTCATCTTCGATAATCAAGATGGTAGTATTCTTCATGTAATACCCTCCTTACTCGTTTTAATCCTATTGAGTTTTCCAAAATGACAATAGAATCTTCTTCCTTTGTTATTCACCTGTTTAATCCAGTGGCAAAGTAAAAGTAAAACTAGCACCATTTGAGTGATTGCTTGCCTCGATTACCCCTCCGTGTGCTCTGATTATGGTTTTACATATGGATAACCCAATACCCATCCCTTTGGTGGAATCACTGCTTGTGTTTTTTGTTGCAGTGTTTCCCTCAAAAAAATTATAAATCGTATCTTTGTTTATACCAACTCCATAATCCATAATGGAAAAGCGTACAAAGTTTGGTTCTTTTGTAACAGTTAATTCTATCGGTTTTTTACTCTTAGAGTATTTATAGGCATTTTCAAGCAAATTAATCATAACTTGCTCTATCAGCGTTGCATCCATTGGTACCATTAGAAATTCATCTGGTGTTTTAACTAGAATTTTGGCATTCGGATAACGTTTTTTTAGACGCATGACTGCCTCTGAGACAACTTCTTCTACAGGTTCGCTAACTTTCGTAACAGTAGTATTATTACTGTGAATACGAGTAACGGATAGAAGATTTTCTACCATATGAAGTAGCCAATTGGAATCTTCATGAATGTGGAGAATAAGTTCATCTTTCTCTTCTTCGGTAAGATTATCCTTCATCTCAATGTAAGTAGCACTTGCACCAATCATACCTGTTAAAGGAGTTCGAAGATCGTGAGAAATTGCGCGTAAGAGATTAGCACGCATTTTTTCCTTTTCAGCATCAGCATTTAAACGTTGATGCGCTTGTAAATTTACAACGGTAGTGCTTGTAATAAATGAGATTGCAAGCATACCAAGGAAAGTGATTGGATAACCTGTCCTAGTGAAATCTAATTCTAGGTAAGGAAAAGTAAAGAAATAGTTTACCCCAATGACACCTACAGCAGAACCAATAACACCATAACGATATCCCTCGGTATATTTGGTTATTAAAACTATGGAAAGCATATAAACAATTGCAATGTTTGCTGTATTATTTGTAATTAAATGAAACAATAATGAGCAAAGGGTAGCGATAGCTAGAAATACAATTGTTTTTAGCCAATCTGGTAAATGCTTCATTTTATCCTCCTGTGTGATTTGTTTATTAGCACATAAGTTTCTAGGAAAATCCTTTTCTCTTAATGCACTTTAATCGACACATATTACTAGTGTTAGGGTATAACATAATATGGGAACAATCAAGTGTTACTTTAAGAATTTAAAAGTATTCGTACAGATGACCTATCTGTCAGACTTTTTCACAATCTTTTATACTTATCGTGCAGAATGTTCATAAAAGAAGTATAATAGAAAAAACACAGAAGCGCTAGGGGGAGTGTGAAAAGAATTTCTAAGGCACCAAAAAACGCTGCCTAAGAAATTCTAAAATTCACACGGCTTACTACTGAGCAGGCATGTTTGGAAGTATGAAAGATTGGAGTTGTTTATGCAGATTAAAGAAATTTCTATTAAAAATTTTAAATCAATACGAAAACTTCAAATGACCAATATTGAAAAAGCTTTTATTATCGTGGGAAAAAACAGTACAGGTAAAACGGTTATTTTGGATGCTATTTTGGCTGTCTCTGGAATCTATCAGATAAAGCCTTCCGATTTTATTGTATCAGATGGAAATATCAGAATAGACATCTCTTATGTGGTAACCAAAGAGGATCTAAAATCATTTCATGACCGTGGCTTAATAAGCAAATATAAAAGATATGACTCTTGGTATAATGATTTTTGCAAAAAAGTTCCTAGTTTTCAGCCTTTAGAGGAGGAAGATAGTTTTCGTCTATTTGTTAGTTTTACTGCAAATAAGGGAGGAATTGTGCGTTATGGAGATGGAATTTCAAAGCACAATCCTCATCTAATCAAGATTTTACCAAAGATACATTATATCGATCATAAAAGAAATATTGAAGGGATTCAAAGAGATATCCTCCTTGCCCAAGGACAGGATGCTATTGTAAGCCTTAGAGATAATGTTTGTATGTTTGATAGTGCAAAGAAATGTGTGAATTGTTTTCAATGTATAGGCATTATTGAGAAAAAGAAGCCAGAAGAGCTAAGTATCTTTGAAGTAGCAAAATTATTGGAATATAAACTTTATCATCGGAATTTAGATTCCTTTGTAGAGAAAGTTAATGATTGCTTTCGCAGAAATAATGAGCGAGCTCAATCAATTCGTTATGATATGAATTTTAATATCGATGAAATCTTTCAGATGAATACAGTTGTATTAAATCACGAGCGAAATACGGTTGGACCATTGTCTACGATGAGTGAAGGTACGAAAAGTATCTATATCTTATCTTTATTAGAAGCTTATATTGCAGAGCAAAATAGTATACCAAGTATTATCATGATGGAAGATCCAGAGGCTTATTTGCACCCTCAACTTCAAAAAAGTGCCAGCGAAATTCTTTATCGATTATCGAAAAAAAATCAAGTAATATTCTCAACCCATTCTCCTAATCTGTTGTTTACGTTTAATTCTAGGCAGATTAAGCAGGTCATATTGGATGAAAACTATGATACTACTGTAAAAGAGGATACGGATATTGATGAAATCTTAAATGATTTGGGATATTCAGCAAACGATTTAATGAACGTAAGCTTTGTTTTCATTGTAGAAGGCAAGCAAGATAGCAGTAGACTTCCGTTGTTACTAAATAAATACTATTCTGAGATTTTTGATGAGAATGGGTTACCAAAACGAGTAGCTATTATTGCAACCAATAGTTGTACCAATATAAAGACCTATGCCAATTTAAAATACATTAATAAACTATACCTTAAGGATCAGTTTATGATGATACGAGATGGCGATGGGCTTAATCCGAAGGAATTAAAAGCGCAGTTATGCAATTATTACCGAAGCAGGGGAAGGGAAGATATTGATATTCTTCCTCGAGTGAGAGAACGAAATGTATTGATTTTAAAGTACTATTCCTTTGAAAATTATTTTTTAGAACCTTCTATTATGTCAGCAATTGGTGTTGTAGAAAGTGAGGACGCATTCTATCAGACACTTTTTGAAAAGTATAAGGAATATTTGTACCGACTATCTAGTGTAAAGAATATGACAGAAAAAACTGGATGTAAGATTAAAACCAAAGACGATTTAAAACTAAATTTTGAGTTGATTAAAATCTACGTACGTGGCCATAATCTGTTTGATATCTACTATGGACGATATAAAGGAGATGCATTAACAGAGATACTAAGGCGTTATATTGAACTAGCTCCTAGAGAAACATTTGCAGATATTTTAGATGCTATTGATCAGTTTTTATTTTTTGAAAGTAAGGTTACTAGTGCTAAAATCACGGAGGGGGAAGAAAAAGATAATTCAAATAAGTTAAATAATTAATTAAAGGAATGACCTGTGAAAGAAAAGGAAAAGAAATAATAATAATTTGAAATAGGAAATGGAAAAGAAATAAAAATGAAATTGTTTAAATTAAAAGAAATAGAAAAGAAAAGGAGAAAGCATAGGAGTAATAAGTTTGCATATTATCTAACTAACAGTATTGAAAAGATAAGGTTATAACTATGGAGAAGAATTGCGTTAACACAAGTAGAGAGCATTTAATTTTTCCCGACCAACTAAAAAGAGGAGATACCATTGGACTTGTTTGTCCTTCTTCTCCTACCACGAAAGAAAAGGTTGTGAAAAGTGTTGAATTTATGCAAGATCTCGGATTTGATGTTAAGTTAGGTAGGAGTTGTTGGTGTGAGTTAAACGGCTACCTTGCAGGTGATGCTTGTCTACGGGCAGAGGATATCAATCGAATGTTTGCAGATGATACGGTAAAAGCTATTTTCTGTATTCGAGGTGGATATGGTAGTAGCCAAATCATGAATCTTTTAAATTATGATATGATTAGGAAACATCCTAAAATATTTGTTGGTTATAGTGATATTACAAATTTGTTATCCGCATTCTTTCAGTTATGTGGATTCATCACCTTTCATGGTCCTATGGTAGCATCTAATTTCTTGCAGCATTTTGATCCTTATACCGAAGAGTCGTTATGGAGAGCGTTATTTATGGGAGAGTCACTTACCTTTCAAAATCCTAAGGGAAGGGAACTTACAGTAGTGAGGGAAGGCTGTGCTGAAGGACTCTTAGTTGGTGGGAATTTATCTTTAATAACTAGTCAGATTGGAACATTTTATGCACCTGACTTTCGAGGAAAGATTTTATTTCTTGAAGAAGTTGGGGAGACGGTTCCAAGAATTGGACGTATGCTTGATCAACTTTGGCTAACTGGTATTATAGGGCAGATTAAAGGAGTTTTATTGGGTGATTTTACAGATTGCACGAATCCATACGATAGTAAATATGGTGTTGATGAACTATTTCAAGACTTCTTTTGTCAGTTTAAGAAGCCAGTCTTATCGAATTTAGCATGTGGACATAGTTTTCCTACAGCGACGTTACCGATTGGAACGTTTTGCACGATGGATACCAATCTTAAACAAATCTGTTTTTATCGATAGTTTTAGACGAAAAGTTAAGAAAATAGTGGGAATAACAAAATTTCTTACGTATTGTGTATGCAACAATTGCAAAAATGATTATATTATGGTATATTTGAATTACCAAAATATTACAATTACTTTTGCAATGAAGAAGGAGGTATTATTCTTGATTACCGATGCAACGCAATCCGAGAAAATGATACACATTCCTATCACACAAGTAGTGCCAGGCATGGTTATAGCTCGTGATATTTACTCACGCAATGACCAGTTAATATTGGTTAAGGGTACCAAGTTACTACCAAATATGATTGCTAAGATGATGTTCTATACCATTGAAAGTATTTTTATTTACAAGAGCGAAGAAGATATATATTCTGATTCAAGTTATTATAATCGAATTAAGCAGAGTGAGGACTTTAAGAATTTTAAACAGACCTATGATGACGCTATGATGGAAATCAAAGATTCTGTAAATCTGTTATTGCAATACAGCAACCAGGTACCAGAACAGCAGTTGTTACATAAAGTCGAGAAGATTATACGCACGAGTAAGAACAAATTTCATCTGCTTGAGATGATATACTGTATTCATGAACATGATGATTTAACATTTATACATTCCATCAATGTGGCATTAATTTGCCATGTATTTGGTGAATGGTTGCAAATTCCCCCACATGAGGTTAAAATTCTAACCATATGCGGATTGTTGCATGACGTTGGAAAATTAGTAATTCCAAAAGAAATCTTAAATAAACCAGGTCCTTTAACAAAAGAGGAGTACGAGATTGTAAAAGATCATCCAGAACAAGGTTATCTTTTGCTGCTAAATCATAAGATGGATGAGCGAATTCGTTTGGCTGCATTAGAACATCATGAACGTTATGACGGAAACGGGTATCCTTTATGTAAATATGGAAATGATATTCATCCGTTTTCCATGATTGTCGCAATTGCTGATGTATATGATGCAATGACGAGTAGACGGGTGTATCGAGGAGCAATCTGTCCGTTTGATGTAATAAAATTATTTGAAGAAGAAGGAAAGCAACAGTACGATGTAAAATACTTGATTCCACTGATTCAAAAGATAGCTGAAATTTATATTAACCATACTGTGAAACTAAGTAACAATCAAAAAGGAGAAATCATTCTACTTAACAAAGATAGTTTATCAAGACCTGTAATTAAGGTTGATAATGAGTTTATTGATTTATCGAAGCATAAAGATTTACGAATTGAAGCAGTGATTTAGTTAGTGTAAAATAAAGCTGTTTAACTGTAAGTTTATTTGTATGCAAATAAAAGGAATTTATTTACTTTGTATTTAAAAGTAATACAAAAGGTATTATCCTACTTTATTTTTTTATGCAATAGGTATAAAATAAAAGTCATTTTTCCTACTTTTTATTTCTGCATACTAAAAGTTACTGTATAAGGAGAATATTATGGAGAGCAGAAGAGAAAAAGCAATTCGATTGTTTCAGGAAGGTTATAACTGTTCGCAAGCAGTTTTTGCTGTATTTAACGATGAATATCAAATCCCAAAGGATTTGGCATTGAAACTTTCCTCATCTTTTGGTGGTGGGATGGGAAGAATGAGAGAGGTATGCGGAGCAGTTTCTGGCATGTCGATGGTAGCTGGTCTAGAGACAGGAGCAATCGATGGAGGGGATGCCGAAGGAAAGAAAAAGAATTATGATATGGTACAGAAGTTAGCTGCTAAATTTCGTGAAAAGAAAGGTTCTATTATCTGTAGAGAGCTGCTTGGACTTGATCAGGAGGGTTCAGAGAAAGCATTTATCGATACTAAGCCAGAAGCAAGAACAGAGCAGTATTATGAAAAAAGGCCTTGTGCCTTGTTAGTAGGTGATGCAGTGGATATATTAGAAAAAGAATTATTTCAAGAAACAAAAGATTCAAAAAAGGTTCAGACAAAAATCCAGATGGTACGAGTAGAAGATGATGAGTCCATAAAAGAATTAGCAGAGGTTGCGAATGAAGTTTGGCATCAGCATTTTTCAACCATATTGTCATTAGAACAAATTGATTATATGGTAGATAAGTTCCAATCGGTCAAGGCAATGACAGAACAGATAAAGTGTTCGGGCTACGAATACTATTTTATTGTTGTAGATGGAATCACAGTCGGTTATACGGGGATCCACCCGGAAGAGGGTAAATTGTTTTTAAGCAAGCTGTATATTCTTAGAAAATACCGAGGAAATCAATATGCTTCCCATGTATTTGAGTTTTTAAAAGAACTCTGCAAAGAAAGAGGGCTACAAGCAATTTGGCTTACTGTTAACCGTTATAACTATGATACAATTCATATTTATGAGAAAAAAGGGTTTCAAACCATAAGAACACAGGTAGCTGATATCGGTAATGGATTTGTCATGGATGATTATGTAATGGAACTTAAGCTTTGATAAGGAAAGGTTTGCAATGTTTATTTTCTTGTTAAAAATCTCCATAGTATAGTTTAAAAAATTTCCATGGCATAGCGTCTTGACAACTTAAATGGAAATGTTATAATAACAAAAAGAAAAGACTTTTTTGATTTTTAACAATTTATTGAGATAATACGTTGATGAGAAGAGTAAATTGTGGAGTATTTCAGAGAGGAATACAGTAGCTGAAAGTATTCTAATGCAGAAGCAATTGAAGACTACCTCGGAGTGGCCCTAATCCGGCCCGGTGATTCCGTTACCATCGAATGAAGCCGGGATATCAAAGCATAGCTTTTATGTCCAATAAGGGTGGAACCGCGAGTGATACTCGTCCCTTTCGAATACGTTAAGTAATCGAAAGAGACGAGTTTTTTTATATTCAGTGAACAAAATTATTGTAATTATAAAAGGCGCTAAAGCACCAGAAATGAGGATATTATGAAGATTACATTAAAAGATGGCTCTGTAAAAGAGTATTCGGAGTCTATGCAAATTATTGATATTGCCAAAGATATCAGCGAAGGATTAGCAAGAATGGCATGCGCAGCTGAACTTGATGGAAAAGTAGTTGACCTTCGTACTGAAGTTTCAAAAGACGCAGAATTAAGTATCTTAACATTTAACGATGATGGTGGTAAGGCTGCTTATCGTCACACAACTTCTCATGTACTTGCACAAGCAGTGAAGAGATTATATCCAGATGCAAAAATAGCAATCGGACCATCCATTGACACAGGATTTTATTATGATTTTGATGTTGCTCCTTTTGATCGTGCAGCTCTTGATGCATTAGAGCAGGAGATGAAGAAAATTATTAAAGAAGGCGCTGAAATCACAAGATTTACACTTCCCCGCGCAGAAGCAATCAAGTTTATGGAAGAGAAAGAGGAACCATATAAGGTTGAATTAATTCGTGATTTACCAGAGGATTCCGTAATATCTTTCTACTCTCAGGGAGATTTTGTAGACCTTTGTGCTGGACCACATCTCATGAGTACAAAAAATATTAAAGCGATTAAGTTAATCAATTCTTCCGGTGCTTACTGGAGAGGCAGTGAGAAAAATAAGATGCTTACTCGTGTTTACGGAACTGCGTTTACAAAAAATGCAGATCTTGAGGAGTTTTTAAATCATTTAGAAGATATTAAGAAGAGAGACCATAATAAACTTGGTCGTGAGATGGAGCTATTTGCAACTGTTGACGTTATTGGCCAGGGCTTACCACTCTTAATGCCTAAGGGTGCAAAGATGATTCAAACTCTTCAACGTTGGATTGAGGATGAAGAAGAACGTCGTGGTTATATGAGAACAAAGACTCCATTACTCGCTAAGAAAGATTTGTATGAAATATCAGATCACTGGAATCATTACAAAGAGGGTATGTTCGTTCTTGGTGATGAGGAGGATGAGAATGCAGAAGTATTTGCACTTCGTCCTATGACTTGTCCATTCCAGTATTATGTATATAAACAGTCTCAAAAGAGTTATCGTGATTTGCCTTGTCGTTATGGTGAAACTTCAACACTATTCCGTAATGAGGATTCTGGTGAGATGCATGGTCTTACAAGAGTTCGCCAGTTTACAATTTCGGAAGGTCATCTTATCGTAACACCAGAACAGCTAGAAGAGGAATTCAAGGGTTGTGTGGATTTAGCAAAATACTGTTTAACTACTTTAGGTTTAGCAGATGATGTAACTTACCGTCTATCCAAATGGGATCCAAATAACCAGGGTAAATATCTTGGTAATGAAGAGACTTGGAATAAGGTTCAGAATATGATGCGTGATATTTTAAATCATATTGGACTCGACTTCACAGAAGAAGACGGAGAGGCTGCATTCTATGGTCCTAAGCTTGATATTCAGGCTAAGAATGTGTATGGTAAAGAAGATACCATGATTACAATTCAGCTTGATATGTTCCTTGCTGATCGTTTTGATATGACTTATATCGATGCAAATGGTGAGAAGAAACGTCCATATATTATTCACAGAACAAGTATGGGATGTTATGAAAGAACACTTGCTTGGTTGATTGAAAAATACGCTGGTAAATTCCCAACTTGGTTATGTCCAGAGCAAGTTCGTATCTTACCTATCTCTGAGAAGTACAGTGACTATGCTAAGATGGTAGAAAAAGAGCTTCTTGACAATGGGGTACTTGTTACTGTAGATAACCGTGCAGAAAAGATTGGCTATAAGATCCGTGAAGCTAGATTAGATCGTGTACCTTATATGCTAGTTGTTGGTCAAAAGGAAGCAGAAGAAGGTTTAGTTTCTGTAAGAAGCCGCTACCTTGGAGATGAAGGACAAAAGAAGGTTAGTGATTTCGTTGATGCAATCTGCAAAGAGATCAGAACTAAGGAAATTCGTAAAATAGAAGTAACAGAAGAATAATATACACTTTTAAAGAGAGCAAACAGGAAGTTTTTAATTTCTTGTTTACTCTCTTTCTTTCTTCTATGTTACTTATTATTTTTACATAAATAACATTTTGATTTCTCATAAGTGCAGTAAGATTACTTTATTATATATTCACACAAGATAGAGGAGGTATTCGATTTTTGAGAACAAATCAGAATGTGAAAGTAAGACTTGGAATGAAGGGGAGACTTTTAGGTTTAATACTACCAATCATAGTAACCGTAATTGGAATTACTCTTTTTGTTTCCTTAAACAGCATGAAAGAAATAGTGGAAGAGAGAACAAAAGAAGTTATCGAATATACTACGGAAGGAAATGCTGCATCCATGGATTCCTTTTTAGGCTCGACACTAAAAGAATTAGATGCTATGAAACTTTGTATTAAGAATAGTTATTTGACAGAAGCACAATTAAAGAGGTTGTTTCAAAACACTTACGGAAGTAATGAGCTTTATCCAGAAGGGCTCTATTATGCGACAAGTGATGGGTTTTATGCAGATGGAGCAGGTGAAGAAAATAGTAATGGAGATAAGATAGAAGAAGAACAGTGGTTTGTAGAGGGGTTAAGTCATACGAATGGTTTCTCTTATGGATTCCCATATGTAAAAGAGAGTAACAAGGAATTTGTAGTCACCGCTTCCATAGATTTATCCACTGGACTCATTAAAAAGGTTATGGCAGCAGATATTCCAATGAAGATATTAATAGACTACGTTAGTGAAATATCGTTCTTAAACGGAAAAGGGAGGACAATTCTAACGAATACTATGACCGGGGAGGTAATATCAAAAGGGGTTGATATAGAGGGGGAGTTATTACAGAACCTCATACATAAAGTGAGAGAGAAGGAATATGGTACCACTCTCGTCAGTGATGGATCGGAGAATTATTATGCAACAGTTACACCAATTAGCTATTGTAATTTGTCATTAGTTAGCTATGTTTCAAGAGAAGAAGTAATACTTTCTCAGGTAAAGGAAGTCATTTTAAAGGTAATTGTTATTGTTGGCATTATCGTAATTCTTTCCTTATTTTTCATTGTGAGATATATTAGCCATAAAACAAGCCTGTTAAAAAAAGTTACTTCCTATATGGAAACGATAACGGATGGGAATTTTACTAAGGGAATGACAATTGACAGTCGTGATGAGATGGGGGTTATGATTAATTCTGTAGAAGGTTTTCGTAATGTGATGACTCATATGATTTTAGAACTTAATCGAATTGTAGAACTATTACAACATCAATCAGATAATAGTAGTAGGATGAGTTTACAGCTAACAAGCACCAGTACTTCTCAATATAATTCGATGAAGCAAATGCAGGAATCCCTCCTAGATCTTGGGAAAAGCGTTGAGGAGATTGTGGGTAACTCAAATATTTTAGCGGCTGATATTGGAACCGTACGTGAAAAATCGGAAGTGATGAATCAGAATCTGAAAGAAATGGTAAAAATATCAGATTCTGGCCAGATGGAAATTGAACTTATGGGCGAAGCGATGAAAAATATCCAGGACAATATGGGGAATTTATCAGAGTCCGTAGAATCGGTGCATCAGTATATGAGACGTATTCGTAGCATGGTAGAGTCTATGGAGGAAATCGCAGAGCAGTCAAAATTGTTATCCTTAAATGCAGCAATTGAAGCAGTTCGGGCAAATACGGACGGTAAAGGGTTTCAAGTTGTAGCAATGGAGGTTAACGCCTTGGCAAAAAACAGTGCGGATAGCGTGGTACGTATGAAACAGGTAATTGACGGTATCGTAGATCTGGTGAAGGTGATGAAAGGAAAAACAGAGAGTTGTGTTCTTTCGATACAAGAAAGCAAACAAACGATTGAGAATTCCGTGAGGACATTTCAGCAGATTACTTCGAAAGTTCAAACGGTGAAAGAAGAGGTGGATACTGTAACGATCCATATTGGTGAAGTTGAAGGTGTGAGTCAAAACTTGGTAGCGATTACACAAGAGCAATCAGCTGCTAGCCAACAGATGTTTACCATGAGTGAGGCTGTTTTAGAGCATACAGAATGGGTGAAATCGAATGCAATGCAAAGTCAGGAAAAATCAGAGGATTTAACAAAGATGGTATTGAAATTACAGGAAGTATTAGACTTTTTTAAAGTGAATAATGAATTGTGAAGAAACAGTGAAATGTAAGTATTTACATTGTAAATATCCTTCAAATATGATAAAGTAGATTCGAAAACCTATGTAAAGAAAGGTATGGAGGATATGAAAAAAAGAGGAATACTTGCGATTGCGTTGCTAGGAGTTACCCTTGTATTTTCCGGGTGCAAAAAGAACGAAGAGATTAATTTTGAAACATATAGTAGATATAAGGATGTAGATACAACGAAATATGTAACCTTAGGCTCTTATAAGGATATTAAAGTATCTGTAGACACATTTGAAGTTACTGATACCGATATAGGGAAAAAAATTCATGAGGTTCAATTACAAAATAGTACTTATGTAAAAAATGATGATCGTCCGATTTCAAAAGGCGATAAAGTTACAGTTCAGATGACAGGTACGATTGACGGTAAAGAAAATGATGGATTCAAAAGTGACAATTTTGAATTTATCTATGGCAATGGTGAATACGTCATGGATGGATTTACAGATAACTTAGCAGGAATGTATGCAGGAGAGACTACAAAGTTTTCAATCACTATTCCAAATACTTTCTCAGAGAAGGCATTTATCGGAAAAGAAGCTTCTTTTCAGGTGTTAATAAAATCAGTAGAACAACTTGTAATGCCAGAAATTAATGATGAATTTGTACAAAAAATCTCTGATTCAAAAACAGTAGCTGAGTACAAAGAGGGATTAGTTCCTACGATAAAGCAAGAAAAACTGGAAGAAATTAAAAAAGATAAAAAGACTGGAGCTTGGAAAATCGTTTCTGACGCATCTGAGATTTCTGGATACCCAGAAGGTGCAGTAGAGAATAAGAGCAAGGAGCTTGAAGAAAAGCTTAAAATTATGGCAATGGTCCAGAACATGGAACTTAAAGATTATTTGAACACCTATTATGGTGTTACCTTTGAGGAATATGTTAAGTTAGTATTAAAGCAGGAAATGTTATTGGATGCAATCGGAAGAGCAGAGAATATTACATTATCTGAGAAAGAGTATAAAGAAAGTTTAACAGAATATGCAAAAAAGTACGGTTATAACAACAACGAAGAATTCTTAAAGGCATTTGGAGAAGAAACCGTGAAAGAAGCTCTTCTTTGGGACAAGGTTCAAGCTTTCATTGCAGAACAAATAACCATTGAGGAATAAACAATCATTGAGGAACAAACAACCATTGAAGAATAAACAACCTGAAGAATAGACAACAAGAGGGGGAGTAAGTTACCACCAAAGTTGATTTCATAAGCTTGAATTTCTATGAGAGAAAGCGATCATAGAAATTCAAGCTTTTTCTTATATGCTTCTACATATTTCTACTTGATATTGGCAAACTATAGTAGGAAAAGTAGATGCGAAAGTGAGTGAAGAAGATGTCATATCAGCTAGGTAAGGATATTCATGCAAATATGAATTACTTCAACCAATTATTCAAGGTAGATAAAAGCTTTGATATCCTATGCCGAACCTTTCAGACAGGTGGAAGGTTGGCTTGTTTATATTTTATTAATGGTTTTGTAGATGATACTTCCTTACAAAGGATGCTGTTAAAGTTAGAGACAGAGATAGAAGAATTTCCTAAAAATGCGAAGGAATATGCAGAAATCAATATTAGTTATATTGAAATCGATATATTAAAAGAAGAAAAAGCAATTTTAAAGTACTTGTTCTCGGGTATATCCTTGATTTTTATTGACGGTTTTGATGAGGTTATAGCTATTGACGCCAGAACTTATCCAGCCAGAGGAGTGGAGGAACCAGAAAAAGATAAGGTCTTACGGGGCTCTAGAGATGGTTTTGTAGAAACAATCGTATATAATACAGCATTAATACGTCGTCGAATTCGTAGTAACGATTTGGTGATGAAGTTGATGGAGGTTGGTGAGAGTTCGAAAACTGATGTTGTTGTAACCTATATGGATGGTAGAATCGATGAAAAATTATTAAACAGGATTATATCAAAACTTGAAAATCTTAAGATAGATTCTTTATCTATGAATCAGGAAAGTTTAGCGGAATCATTATATCGCGGTAGCTGGTTTAACCCCTTTCCAAAATACAAATACTCGGAACGACCAGATACAACTGCTGCCTGTATTTTAGAAGGTAGCATAGTTATTCTAGTAGATAATTCTCCTGCATCAATGATAATTCCATCCTCCTTATTTGATATTATAGAGGGAACAGATGATTATTATTTCCCACCAATTACAGGCACTTATTTACGATTGTCTCGTATGCTTATTAGTCTAATTGCCTTGATATTGACCCCAACCTTTTTATTATTCATGGATAATCCGCAATGGATACCAAAGGGATTTGAATTTATCATAGTGAGAGATCCGATGAATCTGCCTCTTATATGGCAGTTTATGATTTTAGAGCTCGCTATCGATGGACTTAAACTGGCTGCGGTAAATACTCCAAGTATGTTAAGTACACCTTTAAGTGTGGTTGCTGCAGTAATTATCGGTGATTTTACGGTTAGCTCTGGTTGGTTTAATTCGGAAGCGATGCTTTATATGGCATTTGTTGTTCTAGCAAATTATACACAGGTTAGCTTTGAACTCGGCTATGCGCTCAAGTTTTTACGTATGATCATGTTAATACTCACAGCAATCTTTGGAATATGGGGGTATGGAGTAGGAATTATTTTAGTTATTGTTTGTGTTTCCTTTAATAAGACAGTATCTGGTAGGAGCTATCTTTATCCGCTGATACCATTTAATGCAAAAAATCTACTGCGAAGGTTCTTCCGTGTGACCTTACCAAACAGTAAGAATCAACGTGTTTAGTATTATTTCGATGCAAGGGTACCAAGTTGCAATTGGACAGATTGTATGTTAAAATAAGTTAGAAAAGAGAAAACTTTCTTGTTTTTACTAAAATAAAAATCTAAGCAAGAAAAAGCACGCCTAGCGAGCTTTTCCTTGTCATGAATAAGATAAAAATAAAGTTATATTAATTGTTTTTATCGTATCCTAAAAGATAGAATGGAGGAATTATTATGAATCATGCACCAGTACCAACCCCACATAACGGAGCGAAATCAGGAGAGATTGCAAAAACAGTTTTAATGCCAGGAGATCCATTACGTGCTAAATTTATCGCAGAAACTTATTTAGAAAATCCGGTATGTTTTAATACAGTAAGAAATATGTTTGGATATACAGGAACCTATAAAGGAAAGCAAATTTCTGTTATGGGTGGAGGAATGGGTATGCCATCAATCGGCATCTATTCTTATGAGCT
The DNA here is from genome assembly GCF_000018685.1 of Lachnoclostridium phytofermentans ISDg. Taxonomy (NCBI): domain Bacteria; kingdom Bacillati; phylum Bacillota; class Clostridia; order Lachnospirales; family Lachnospiraceae; genus Lachnoclostridium; species Lachnoclostridium phytofermentans. The sequence continues at coordinate 971,736 of NC_010001.1, forward strand.
ATATCACTTTTATGATGTTGATAACATAATCCGTATTGGATCTGCTGGTGGTATTTCTGACAACGTTCATGTACGTGACGTAGTAATTGGTATGGGAGCAAGTACGAATTCGAATTTTGCTTCTCAGTATGAATTACCAGGAACCTTTGCACCAATTGCTAGTTATGAGTTGCTTGAAAAGGCAGTTAATGCAGCGAGATCCCAGAATACAAATGTTGTTGTAGGTAATATCTTATCCTCCGATATCTTCTACGATGATAATAAGAACTCTTCCAATCTATGGAAAAAGATGGGCGTTTTATGTGTTGAGATGGAAGCTGCTGCATTGTATATGAATGCTGCTAGAGCAGGAAAGAATGCGCTATGTATCTTAACTATTTCTGATCACCTCTATACTGGAGAAAGTCTATCTGCAGAAGATCGTCAAGTAAGCTTTAGAGAAATGATGGAAATTGCTTTAGAACTTGCTTAAGAATAATAAAATAGTTTTTAATTTCTTAATCTTCTACGGAACATGTAGAGGATAAGTGAAGCATCATATGACTCTATGTATGTGTAACTATTTATCGTTATAATATGGCGCTAAAGCGCGGAATGGATGTTAAGATGGAGAAGAAAGAAATTTTTAAAACAGTGGATCATACATTACTAACACAGACTGCTACATGGAAGGATATTAAGCAAATCTGCGATGATGCAATTACCTATCAGACTGCATCAGTTTGTATTCCACCTTCTTTTGTAAAACGTGCAAAAGAATATGTTGATGGGCGTATGGCCGTATGTACAGTTATTGGTTTCCCAAATGGTTATAATACAACCTATGTAAAAGTTATGGAAACTAAGGAAGCTCTTGATAACGGAGCAGATGAGATTGATATGGTAGTAAATCTCGGTGATGTAAAAGATGGTAAGTTTGACGAAGTTCTAGAAGAGATACGCCAAATTAAGAAAGCATGTGGAGATAAGATTCTGAAAGTAATTATTGAAACTTGTCTTCTTACAGAAGAAGAAAAAATTGCAATGTGTGATGTAGTTACGAAAAGCGGTGCGGATTATATCAAAACCTCCACTGGATTTTCTACAGCAGGAGCAACTTTTGAAGATATTGAGCTTTTCTCAAAGCATATAGGTAAAGATGTTAAGATGAAAGCAGCTGGAGGCATAACTTCTTTTGATGATGCAATAAGATTTATAGAACTTGGTGCTTCCCGTCTAGGTACAAGTCGCATCGTCAAATTAGCAAAAAATGAGTCTGCAAACGGCTATTAATGCATAGTGGGCTTGTAAAAAAATTATAATTGAAAGGGCGTGCACATCATGAAGGACGAGGATAATAATATGGAATTTACATTTCCAGCTTGTAGGCAAGCTGGAGAGTTAGTGCCAATAAAGGCAGACCAATTACCTTCCGATGAAATTATGAACGATTCAGTATGCAAGAATCTCATTAGAGAGGCAATTGGTATGTTGAAACGTTCTTATGCACCGTATTCTAGTTTCCATGTTGGAGCTGCATTACTGACAAAAACGAATAAAATCTACACTGGTTGTAATATTGAAAATGCAACTTTTACACCAACGAATTGTGCAGAAAGAACAGCATTTTTTAAAGCAGTCAGTGAAGGAGAAAAAGATTTTGTAGCCATTGCTGTCGTTGGAGGAAGAAAAGGAAATATTATTGATTATTGTCCACCTTGCGGAGTATGTAGGCAAGTTATGATGGAATTTTGTGATCCAAAAAAATTCATTATAATTTTAGCAAAATCTGAAGAGGATTATTGTGCATACACACTTGCTGATATTCTTCCATTGGGATTTTCAGCAAAAAATATAGAGGACGAATAGGGTGTAAATAACATTATGTAATGTTCCCTAAGTTACAACAATAATTACCAAAAAATAATTATCAAAAAAATATTTTGTTACCATAGGAATTGAACATGCTATTATAAATCAGCATAATACTTCTACTGATGTAGTAAGTATTTGCTGATTTATAATAGCTTTTTTGTTGCCAAACTATATTGAGATAAATCTTTCGTATACTGTGGATGAATTATAAATTTCTTTTAAAATTTGGGGATAAATGAAGTAATTCTTATGAAAAGACAGTATAAGAATTGCAAAAAAAGCGAATTATAGATAGCAAATAGAAAAAACTGATTTAACAAGGTATTTCTATTAAAGAAACTTTGGAGGAGTCTGTGATGAAAAAGATTATTTCTCTTATGCTAATTCTTGCCATGGCAATAGCAGTTTTAGCTGGTTGCGGTAAGAAAGACACTGGAAAGCCTAATGGTAATGCCGGAACAACTCCTGGTGTAACGGATGGCGCTACGAATGAAAATAACAATAATAACGCAAATAACAACAATAACAACAAACCGGAAGGGTACGAGTTAGCACTTGTAACCGATGTTGGTACGATTAATGATAAGTCTTTCAACCAGGGTGCATGGGAAGGTCTAAGCAAATATGCGACTGAGAAGAATAAGACTTATAAGTATTACCAGCCAGCAGAAGCCACAACTGCAGCTTATATTGATACAATTGCACTTGCAGTTAAGGGTGGAGCAAAATTAATAGTTTGTCCTGGATATAAGTTCTCTGAAGCAGTTTTCGAAGCGCAGACTACATATCCAGATGTGAAATTTATCATCTTGGATAGTCAGCCAGAAAAAGGAGAAGACAAAACAATTAAGGATAACGTATATGCTGTTTACTATGCGGAGCATCAGGCTGGATTTTTAGCTGGTTATGCTGCTGTAAAAGAAGGCTATACAAAGCTTGGTTTTATGGGCGGTATGGCTGTTCCAGCAGTAATACATTTTGGATATGGTTTTATTCTTGGTGCAGAAACAGCAGCGAAAGAAATGGGTATTGATAAAATTGATATGAAGTATCACTATACAGGAGGTTTTGCAGCAACTCCAGAGGCGCAAACAACAGCAGCTTCTTGGTATCGAAGCGGAACACAAGTTATTTTTGGTTGTGGCGGAGCAGTAGGTAACTCAGTTATGGCTGCTGCTCAAGATAACAATGGTAAAGTAATTGGCGTTGACGTTGATCAAAGCTCAGAATCAGCTACAGTAATTACTTCTGCTATGAAAGAGCTTAATAAATCAGTATACGATGGTATTGCTTTGTTTTATGAAGGAAAATTCCCAGGTGGTAAGATTGTAACGCTTGATGTAACTACGGAGGGTGTAGGTCTTCCATTAAAGACATCAAAGTTTGAGAAATTTAAAGAGGCTGATTATGGTGCAGTATATGCAAAATTAGTTTCAGGAGAATATGCTCCGAAGGTGGAAGGAATTGATGCTGTAACTAAATTACCTGTAACTATTGTCAAAATTGATGAAGTTAAGTAAATAGATCATTTGTAAATGGATTAGGAGGGCTGTTGCAATATGGGGTAATGACAACCATGTTGTAACAGCTTTTCCTTCATGACAAGGAGGGAGTAATACCTTTGGACTACATTATCGAAATGTTAGGAATCACAAAAGAATTTCCTGGGATTATAGCAAATGATAATATTACCCTTCAGTTAAAGAAGGGAGAAATTCATGCTTTGCTTGGTGAAAATGGCGCAGGAAAATCCACTCTGATGAGTGTTTTGTTTGGTTTATATCAACCAGAAAAAGGTTCTGTTAAAGTAAAAGGGAAAACTGTGAAAATTAATGGTCCATTGGATGCGAATGCACTTGGGATTGGTATGGTGCATCAGCATTTTAAGTTAGTTCATAATTTCACGGTTCTACAAAACATCATACTTGGTGTAGAAACTGTGAGCGGTGGTTTTCTTAAAATGGAAGATGCCAGAAAAAAGGTGTTAGAATTAAGTGAGCGTTATCACCTTGCTGTAAATCCTGATGCTTATGTTTCAGACATTTCTGTTGGTATGCAGCAAAGAATAGAAATCTTAAAGATGCTATACCGCGAAAATGAGATATTAATATTTGATGAACCAACTGCAGTACTTACCCCTCAGGAAATTGATGAGTTAATGAACATTATGAAAGGCCTTGCAAAAGAGGGAAAATCGATTTTATTTATCACTCATAAGTTAAATGAGATAAAAGCGGTAGCAAATCGATGCTCCGTATTACGTCGTGGTAGATATATTGGTACAGTCGATGTGAAAACAACGGAAAAAGAAAAAATGTCTGAGATGATGGTCGGTCGTAAGGTCAATTTTAGAGTTGAAAAAAAAGCTGCAAGAACTAAAGATGTCGTATTGGATGTAAAGACATTAACCGTTCATTCAAAACAAAAAGGTAACAAAAAAGCTTTGGTTAATGAAGTGAGTTTTGAAGTGAAAAGAGGAGAGATTGTAAGTATCGCTGGAATTGACGGGAATGGTCAATCGGAATTGGTGAAAGCAATTACTGGATTAATCAAATGCGATAGTGGTTCTTTAAAATTTCATGGTGAAGACATTACGAAAAAGACGATACGTTATCGAAATATTCATGGTTTATCCCACATTCCGGAGGATCGTCATAAACATGGCCTTGTTCTTGAATATACGGTTCAGGATAATCTTGTTTTACAAGAGTATTTTACAAAGAAATATCAAAAGGGCGGATTTTTAAAAAGAGGTGCTATCCGCGAGAATGCGGAGAGGCTCATTGATCAATATGATATAAGAAGTGGACAGGGAGCAATTACAACATGCCGAAGTATGTCTGGTGGAAATCAGCAAAAGGTTATCATAGCAAGAGAAATAGAACGTAAACCAGAGCTTTTAGTAGCAGTACAGCCAACAAGAGGACTGGATGTTGGTGCAATCGAATTTGTTCACAAGCAACTAATAGCAGAAAGAGATAAGGGAAGCGGTGTTCTACTGGTATCATTTGAATTAGATGAAGTAATGAATTTAAGCGACCGTATCTTAGTAATGTATGAGGGAGAAATTGTAGCTTCTTTTAAACCAGAGGAAGTTACGATACAGGAATTAGGCCTTTACATGGCTGGATCAAAAAGGAGGAAGGCTTAGAAGATGAGTGGAAATGGTAATTCATCAAAGAAAATCGGTGGAAAAAACTTTGGGTTAATTTCCTCAATTTTTGCAATTATCCTGGGCCTTCTGGTTGGTTTTTTCATCCTGTTGTATTCTAATCCAAGTCAGGCAATCGGGGGTTTTAGAACAATTTTAACCGGTGCACTTACGGATGGAAGCAAGGGAATTGGCATGGTTTTATACTATGCAACACCAATTATTTGTACCGGTCTTTCTGTCGGATTTGCTTTTAAAACAGGATTATTTAATATCGGAGCAACAGGACAATTTACAGTTGGTGCATTTGCTGCAGTAGTGGTAGGAATTACAGTAACAAAGCTTGGGAACGTTCACTGGGTGGTAGCTTTATTAGCTTCGGTTATTGCAGGTGCTCTTTGGGCTTTAATTCCTGGTTTATTAAAAGCTTATGCTAACATCAATGAAGTAATTGCGGGAATTATGACAAATTATATTGGTTTGTATCTTGTTAACTGGTCAGTTAAGGATTCTAAAGCATTATTTAATATGTTAGAGAATCGCTCAAAACCGGTAGCGCCTACTGCCATCATACCGAAAGCTGGGCTAAATCAAATCTTTAAAGGATCTTATGTAAATGCAGGTATTATCATTGCAATTGTTGTAGCTATTATTATTTATATCATTTTAGACAAAACAACCTTTGGTTATGAATTAAAAGCAGTTGGTTTTAATCGTGATGCTAGTAAGTACGCAGGTATTAATGAGAAGAAGAGCATTATATGGTCTATGGTTATTTCAGGGGCATTGGCTGGCCTTGGTGGTGGATTATTATATCTTGCTGGTTCAGGAAAATACATTGAGGTTGTGGATGAGTTAGCATCGGAAGGATTTGATGGTATTTCAGTTGCTTTACTTGGATTATCACACCCACTTGGCATCTTATTAGCGGCTATATTCATTGCTTATATCAAACAAGGTGGATTTTACCTACAGCTTTTTGAATATTCGAAAGAAATCATTGATATCATCATTGCAGTAATTATTTACTTTAGTGCTTTCTCGATGATAGTTAGAAGTTTCATCTCTAATCGAGAACGCAAACGCAGAAAAGAACGTACTGGAGGTAGTGCTCAAATACCAACTCCAATCAATGAACCATCAGTTTATGGAAGTGATACCGAAGAAGAAATTAGAGAAGCGACGAAAAAGGATATAATGAGAGAGGATGTACCGAAAGAGGATGACTTAGAAAATGATTTTGTAGGTACTTTAAAAGAGGATAGCGAAGTAGATGCTTTTAAAGAAGATACTGAAAAAGTTGCTTTAAAAGAAGGTGCTTTAAAAGAAGGTGCTTTAAGAGAGGATAAAGAAAGTACTTTAAATGATAATAAAGAAGGTTCTTTAAAAGAAGATAACAACGAAGATAAGAAGGAAGGAGGTAACAAATAATGAGTGCCGTATATTTTATGTTTCAACAGACTATGTTATTTGCAATCCCCCTTTTAATTGTAGCTCTTGGTGGAATGTTTTCCGAGAGAAGTGGAGTTGTCAATATTGCTTTAGAAGGTATTATGACGATAGGAGCGTTTGCAAGTATTTTATTTATTAATAAGTTCCAGAATAGAATGAGTGGACAGCCTCTCTTACTTTTAGCGATTTTGGTTGCTGCATTGGCAGGGATTATTTTTTCACTATTTCATGCTTATGCTTCAATTCATATGAAAGCGGATCAGACAATATCCGGTACCGCACTAAATATGTTTGCTCCAGCATTTGCAATATTTACTGCAAGACAGATTCAAGGTGTTCAGCAGATTAACTTTGATAATACCTTCCGTATTCAGAAAGTTCCAGTACTTGGTGATATTCCAATACTTGGGGAATTATTATTTCAGAATTCTTATATTACAACTTACCTAGGATTTCTAGTTCTAATCATTGCATCCATTGTTTTGTATAAGACGAAGTTTGGTTTACGTCTTCGTGCCTGTGGAGAGCACCCTCAAGCAGCAGATTCTGTTGGGATAAGTGTATACAGAATGAGATATTCAGGTGTTCTTCTATCAGGTTTGCTTGGTGGTATTGGCGGTTTGGTTTTCGTCATTCCAACGTCAACAAACTTTAATGCCAGTGTCGCTGGGTACGGTTTCCTTGCGTTAGCTGTTTTGATTTTTGGTCAATGGAAACCTATTCGTATACTTTATGCAGCATTGTTTTTTGGATTGATGAAAACAATTGCGTCTGCTTACTCAGGAATTCCGTTTCTTGCAAGGCTTGGAATTCCAAGTTATTTGTATAAGATGATACCTTATATTGCAACTTTGATTGTACTTGCCTTTACCTCTAAGAAATCACAGGCTCCAAAAGCAGCCGGCGTTCCTTACGATAAGGGAAAGCGCTAGAATATCTATTGTTATATAAAACAAGGAAAAGCTCATGAAACGTGCTTTTCCTTGTCTTGTTTGATACTAAAAAATTGATTGCAATAAGATAACTTATAACTGATATAATTTTGTATATTTATCTATTAGATAGTCTACATAGTAATCAGCGTTAAAGGATTCACCGGTCATCTCTAATAATAATTCGTTGGTATTCTTAGTCGCACCATATTTATGAATATGTTCTCTTAATAAATCTACAATAGGTTTTAGATTTCCTTCTCTTAAGCATTCAGAAAAGTCAATTTTCGTTTGTATAAAGGCATAGATTTGAGAAGCGATTGCGTTACCAAGTGCGTAGGATGGAAAATATCCAAAGGTACCATGTGACCAGTGTACATCTTGTAACACACCAAGGGTATCTGTTGGAGGCACAACTCCTAAATATTCTTCGTACTTTTCATTCCATATACGTGGTAGGTCGGATACTTCAATTTGTCCAGATATGAGAAGCTTCTCAATTTCATAACGTATCATGATATGAAGAGAATAAGTTAACTCATCTGCTTCCGTACGGATAAAATCAGGCTCTGCTTTGTTAATAGAAAGAATAAATTGGTCAAGTGATACATTCTTTAATTGTTCAGGGAATGTAGTAGTTAATTTATCCCACAGTGGAGCCCAAAAATCTTTACTGCGTCCAATGATATTTTCAAAGAAACGGGATTGTGATTCGTGAACACCCATGGAGGAACCATGACCTACAGGTGTTTGAGTTAAGGAATCATCAATATTCATCTCGTAGATAGCATGGCCACCCTCGTGTATGGTAGAGAAGATGGAACTTTCGAGATTGTTTTTATAATAGTGTGTAGTGATTCTAACATCTTTGTTGTGTAGATTTGTTGTAAATGGATGTGCACTTTCTGCAATTACTCCACGTTTAAAATCAAATCCGAGGTACTCTGCAATGTATTTACAGAACTCTTTTTGTTTTTCAATATCATAAGATAAAGAATTATAGGATTTGTCTATGGAATCATTTTTAGCAACTACTTGCTTTAGTAAAGGTACGATTGCAGTACGTAGTTTTGCGAAGAATTCATCCAATTGCTTCATATCAATTCCTTCTTCAAAATCGTCTAGCAAAATATCGTAAAGGGCTTTGTTCTCATCGTTACGATAGCTAGCAAATTTCTTATTGTAGGAAACGATTTCTTCTAGTGTTGGAGCATAATCAGCAAAGCAATTTTTTTCTTTTGCAGCAGCCCAAATCGCAGCGGATTTTGCGGTCAATTCACTATAAGCTTTATATTCTTCTGGTGGGATGCATTCCATTTCTTTTAACTGCTTATTCAGCTTCTTAACGATTTTTTGCTCATTGAATTCCAAGACATCGAAATTCTCTGGTTTTGATAATTCATGTAATAGATTTTTAATGTCATCATTTACCATTGCATCAAAATATTCACCTGATAATAAACCAACAGCTTTTGCAGTATTTTCAAGGGCTTCAACTGGGGCAAGGGTTTCGGTATCCCATTGCAGTAAGATTAATGCAGTTTCTAATGCCATCATTTTGTTTAAGTGTGGAATTAATTTTTCATATTTTTCGTTCATTTATAACCTCATTTCTGCGCTACTTCTTGTCTTGCTTGCAAGGCAATGCATATCTTCAAGTTTGTGGAAACAGCGCAGACACAAACTTGCGGAGTGAAAGATAGAAAATTCTTTTACTCTTGTTTTTTCATTCATAAATTGAATTAGTTTAAATTTTTTACCTGTAACTATGCAGTTGTATTAACTTATGTTTATTCAGTGAAAATAAACCTACTGGATAGTATTATTCCATAAAAACAATCTTTGCTCTACAGTATAATTTATCCAAAAAAATTATAACATAGGAATTGTAGAATGGCTATTGTTTTTAATAAAATCGTAGAGGAATAGTATTGATGTTTCACTCAGGCTGTGGTATAAATAATTAAGAAAATTGAATGAAATCTATAAGATGTATTAGGCAGTTGCCTTGATCCACGTCTGTTAGGGAAAATCTAACAGACGTTTTTTTGAACAGATTTAGTGTGAAAAAAACAAGCCAAGAGTTTTTGTTTCTGAGTTATCCTTGGCGCAAACTTCGGATGCGTGGTAAGCGTGTACAGAAATGGAGGTTAAAATAGGGTGAAACTATTACGTAATTTGTTAATTATCATATTTGGTAATTTTCTTTACGCAGCAGGGGTAGTATTTTTTATTCTACCTTCCGGATTAATTACTGGAGGTACGACGGGGATAGCGTTGAGTGTAAATTATTTTTCTGGTTTGCCAGTATCCTATTTTGTATTTGGATTTAATCTTATTATGTTTTTATTAGGTTTGTTTATCTTGGGAAGAAGTTTTGCATTGACTACATTGGTGAGTACATTTTGTTTTCCATTTGCACTTGGTTTATTACAAAAAATAGTTGGAGAGTTTATAGTAACAAATGATATCTTTTTATGCACTCTCTTTGGTGGACTCTGTATAGGTACATCTATTGCACTTGTTATCAGGGTGGGTGCAAGCACAGGAGGAATGGATATACCACCATTGATACTGAACAAGTATCTGCATATACCTGTATCCATAACTTTATATGTTGCGGACTGTATTATTCTCGCACTACAGGCTATCTTTGGAGAAAAAGAAAAAGTTCTATATGGTATAGTTTTAGTTTTAACCTACACCATTGTTTTGGATAAGCTTCTGATGTTTGGTACGAATAAGATGCAATTAAAAGTGGTAAGTAGTAAAGTAGAGCTTATTAAAGAAGCAATCATATCTGAGATTGATAGAGGTGTTACTCTTTTCCATGGACAAACAGGTTATTTAGAAAAAGAGACTGACATTTTACTTAGTGTAGTTTCCAACAGGGAACTTTATAAAGTGGAAAAATTAATTCATAAAATAGATGAAGATGCCTTTGTCATGATTAGTCGTGTCAGTGAAGTAAGAGGCAGAGGTTTTAGTGAAGGAAAGAAGTACATAACGAAAAAAACAGAGTAGAAAGTGGCTTATTATGGGGTTGACAGCTAGAATTACGTTTGTTATAATCATAAAATCAAGTAAATAAATCATAGGCTATGATAAGAAAGAGTAAAAATCATTGTAATCTAACAGAAAGTTGCCGGTAGATGAGAGGCGCAAGAGAGCAGATTTTGAATACATCTTTGAGCTTCACACCGAACGACTATAATAGTTTAAGTAGGCTGTTGACGGTATCCTGCACCCGTTATCGTGCTAGAGTATAACCATCGGTAAGGATGAGTACTCGAAGAGATTAGCTGTGCGAACAGTTAATAAAATTGAGGTGGTAACGCGTGATAATATCCCGCCCTCTGAAGTAATTCAGAGGGCGGTTTTTTTTCGTTTAGAGTTGGAATAAAGTACCTTAATCGAATAAAACGCTCCCCTAAGAACGCTCATGACTTGAGAAAACGGTCTTTGATCTTCATAGCGATAAAACTTGATGGGATAGTGAAGAAAAGGAGAGAAATGACATGATTTGTGTGGATGAACAAATTAAAATTATTAAAAAAGGCGTATTGGATATGATGCGTGAGGAGGAGTTAAGAGAAAAGCTTAAGGTTTCCGTGGAACAGAACAACCCTCTCACAATTAAGCTTGGACTTGATCCTTCTGCACCAGATATTCATCTGGGCCATACAGTTGTTCTTCGTAAAATCAAGCAGATGCAAGACTTGGGGCATAGAGCGATTATTATTATCGGAGATTTTACTGGTCGTATCGGTGATCCTACTGGAAAATCGAAGACAAGAAAACCTCTTACCGATGAACAGGTGAAAGAGAATGCAGCTACCTACATGGAGCAGATATTTAAAGTATTAGACAGAGAGAAAACAGAGGTTCGCTTTAATAGCGAGTGGTTATCAAAACTTAACTTTGAACAAGTAATATCATTAGCTTCCAGTATGACTGTAGCAAGATTATTAGAGCGTGATGATTTTCAAAATCGTTACAAAAATCAAGAAGCAATCGGTCTACATGAATTTTTCTATCCTTTAATGCAAGGCTATGATTCCGTCGAAATAAAAGCGGACATTGAATTAGGAGGAACAGATCAGACATTTAACATTTTAATGGGAAGAACTTTACAAAAATCAGTTGGAATGTCTCAGCAAATTGCTATGTTTATGCCAATCCTTGAAGGTCTTGATGGTATAGAAAAGATGAGTAAGAGTCTTGGTAACTATATTGGTGTAAGCGAATCTCCTCAGGTTATGTTCAAGAAAGTAATGGAGGTTCCGGATCAGTTAATATTCCGTTACTTTGAACTTGTTACAGATGAGCATCCAGATGATATTGAAAAATTACGTATCGAGATGGAGCAGGGAAAAAATCCAAGAGATATTAAGCTTATCTTAGCTCGAATTATTACAAATCTTTACCATGGAGAAGAGGGAGCTAAGGCTGGAGAGGAATACTTTGAGCAAGTATTTAAAGAAGGTGAGATCCCTGAGGATATGCCTGTGATTAAACTTGAAAAAGAGCAGGATAGCTTAGCTTCAGTTGCTGGTGTATTAGCAAGCGAAGGACTTGTTCCTTCTGCAAGTGAATTCCGTAGGTTAATTAAGCAAGGTGGAGTACAGTTAAACAGAGAAAAGGTATTGGATATTGACTGTGTTTTAACAGAACAAGAAAATGTCTTAAAAATTGGAAAGAAGAAGTTTGTACGATTAGTTTTTTAAGAAATATTGCCGATATGTATCTAGTATAGTATCATAGAATTGACATATACAAATGTAAATAAGAAAAATTATAGTATATAAGAATAAGAAAATTTTATAGACGGAGGAAGTTGGCCAAATGAAGTATGACCAACCTAGTCAAGAGGAAAAAATTGATAAGAATACTAGTCTTAGAAAGTTTATTGAGGACAATCAAGATATTATATCGAAGCTAAGAGATAAGAAGCAGCCGTTGCATTATAGTATAGTTGGAGTAGATGAGATACAAGCTGCGACAGCAAAACAACAGGGGTACTATCAAGAGATGGTATCCCTGCTTATCGATAAAATAAACTTACCTCTACAACTAATAGAGCAAGAGGAACTAAACAGTGTTGTCGCAGAAATGGAGGAAGATAATCTTTCCATAGTATTTGGTCATCCATTCGTAATAGATTGCGCAACTTCGATATTATCTAACAAGGAAGAAAGTTTAGTACTAGTCACAAGGAAGAAAGACATGACTGCCCAAGAAGTACCATATGCTTATTGGGGAGTAGAGGAGTACCTTAGTAGTTACATCAAAGATACTATTTTAGAAGAGCACACCATACTTTTTAATACGGCTACAGATTTATGCCATGCAGTTTTGGATGGCGAGATAGAAGGTATGTTGATAAAATATAGTACCTATGAGTCATATCTACAAGAGGGAAAAGATCTGTATCTAGTTTCTGATGTGACATTTCCATTACAAGAGTATATTGTAATATCAAATCAACAGAAAGTTTTATTAAGATTTATGAAAAAATTTCTACCTTTTTATGATAATTACAATAAGTTAGAGCAGACATCAACAGCAGAAATCCGATATCTTAGACCTATTGGGGGTATGAAGGAAGGAGTAGCGTTATGGACTTCTTCTATCATTATGGGACTGGCTTTTTTTATCACCCTCCTATATTTTGTTTTTCGTCGTCGGAGAGAAAAGAAGAGAAAACAAATTGCATCGGTTCTATATCAGGAATTAGCGGTACTTCACGATAATAATCAAGAAGTATTTATCGTAGATTTATTAACAGGAAAGATTCGATCCAATCATCATTTTTCCTGCTTTTTTGAGAATCAAAATTCATTGCATCGTAAACACATGAGTCTTAAGGAATTATCGAATAAGATAGGGTTTAATTTTGAAGAACATTATCGTTATATCAGTCGTCAGTTTGATCGAACCTATCTGTTTCAGTATCAACTTTATCTTGGAGGAGTTCGGTATCTGGTGAAGGAAGAGGGAATTTTTGAACAGGGGATACTTGTTCTTCTGATATCAAAAGAAAGGTAAAAACTAGGTTAAACAAATGGATTAATATGCCATTAAAAAGTTTTAAAAAATTGCTTGACAAAACTCGTCTTCCTAAATATAATAATAAATGTGCTCGTGAGAAACGAGACAGTGATATGGGATCTTAGCTCAGCTGGGAGAGCATCTGCCTTACAAGCAGAGGGTCATAGGTTCGAGCCCTATAGGTCCCATTTTTACGGAAAAAAATAAATATGGCGAAATAGCTCAGTTGGCTAGAGCATACGGTTCATACCCGTAGGGTCGTGGGTTCAAATCCCTCTTTCGCTATTCTCTAAAGACGTTGCACAGTAATGCAACAAAAAAAGCCTGCAGGCTGGTAATACTTCCAGTCTGCAGGCTTTTTTGATTTATCAAATCTTAAATCCTATGGAAATCCCAAATTCTATTCACGACGATCTCTATTCACCCCATTAACAATATAATGAATAAAATATTCAAATATGAAGATAATACATAAAAATATTGGAGGTATTCACATAATACCAAAGTTGAAAATTTAAACAGGATGAAGTTTTAAGACAGGGAGGGCAAAGGCTCGCCTTTTGTTTTTTATATTTCGATTGGAGGCATTTTATGAAATTAAATAAGTGGCTTATTCCATTTGGGATGATAGGCGTCCTTTCTTTCCTTTTACTTGATGTATTTGGGAAAATTCTTTGGCCAGAATATAACCCTATAACGACGTACGTCAGCAAATTGGTTACAGATGAGGCGCCGCATGTTCATCTCATGCGGTTTTTTTTGAATACCTATACAGTCTGCTTTTTATTATTCTCCTTAGGGATGACTATCTTATCTTTCAGCAAATACCACATATATGTTAAATTAGGATACACGGTTATGTTTGCTTCAGCATTAATATCTGTGATTGGGTATGGTGGTTATCCAATAAGTATGGTGCTTATTTTCAGCAAAAATGATATTATCCATGTGGTAGTTACTGTCACAATACTCTGTGCTACTGCTCTTTCCATTTTATTGATTACAATTGGGTATTTAAAACAGGAGAAATTAAAAATTTTAGGTCTTATAACTCTTGTGGCATTTCTTTTCTTTGTTGTATTTAACCTTTGGCACCTTTATGCGATACTAAACGGATATCATATTTTAGGTTTTATTGAGAGGATTATCTTTTACACCGTTCATGCCCTGACCGTAATATTATCTTGGGTTTATACGTTTAGAAAAAACAGGTTAATTGAGGAAGCCGCTCGATAAAAGAGTGGCTCCTTACTTTATCTAGAACATGCTTTGTTCTATAGAACATAATTTAGTCATATATATTATTTATATAATCCATCAAGAGGTATTGCCATGGAGTTATCTGATTTAGATAATCTGGCGGCTTTACTTAATAGTTGCAAGGTAATGTGTACGGGGGCGTTTAATTCGAAAATCGTGAATCACTTTATAAGAGAACATGATTATGTTATAAACAAAATAACAACCTGCATTAAATAATATAATTTTAATAGTTGCGTCGGTTTGAAATAAACCTACGCATTTTTTAATGCCAAAAGGTAGTTAGTAAGAGTTCAAAAACCGATTTATAAGGCTAGAATTGTTCCAAAGCCCATTTATTTATAAGTACAAATCATAGAAAGCATTACTAATTATAATAACTACTAATATTGAAATAGGCGCTAAAATCAACTATAATTCAACATGTCCGATACAAGTCAAAGGAAGATGCCAATTACATATCTGCATTTTGTTATTGATCGGCATGCAATTATCCAAAGTTTTTACGGGTAGGCGACATAAAAATGCAGCTTACAAATTAACGGGAGGAATCGTATTATGAAGAAGAAAGCGCTCAGCTTACTTATGACAGTAGCTCTAGCAGCAACCTTATTTGCAGGTTGTGGAAAAAAGGATGAAGAAACAAAAGCACCAGTGGGAAGTGAGAATTCTGTAGATGGAGATAAGAAAGACTTATTTGCTCCAATCGCTAAAGAAGACTTAAAGATTGGTGTAATCCACATCACTAACCCTGCGGAAGGTTCTGGTTATACATATACTCATGATGTTGGTATTCAGGGTATGCAGAAGAATATCGGCTTAAATGATAATCAGATTATTAGAAAGAACAATGTAAATGATCAGGATCCTGTAGCAATTCGTAACGCAATTGAAGAGTGTATCGAAGAGGGAGCAAAATTAATCTTCGCTACAAGCTGGGGATACATGGATACTGTTGAAGCTTTGGCTGTAGAGCATCCGGATGTAATCTTTTCTCATGGTACAGGATATAAATCAAATGGTAGCAACTTTAATAACTATTTCGGCAGAATTTATCAAGCTAGATACTTAACAGGTATCGCAGCTGGATTAAAGACTACAAGTAATAAGATTGGTTATGTAGCAGCTTGGGGTAAAGAAAACTCTGAGGTAACTGGTGGTCTTGATGCATTTGCAATGGGTGTTTACTCTGTAAACCCAGAAGCTAAGGTTTATGTAAAAACAACTAGTAGCTGGTTTTCTCCTGAAGGTGAAGCAGCGGCAGCGGAAGCTTTAATCGCTCTTGGATGTGATGTAATTGGTCAGCACTGTGATACACCAAACCCTATGACAGCAGCAGAAGCAGCTGGAGTATTTGGCGTTGGTTATAACTCTGATATGACTAAGGATGCTCCAAAGGCAGTTCTTACTTCTGCTCTTTGGAATTGGTCAGCATACTACACTACAGCAGTTAAATCTGTTATTGAAGGAACTTGGGATGGAAGTAACTACTTTGGTGGTATGGCAGAAGGTTTAATCAATATTTCTCCATTATCTGATCTTTGTGCACCAGGTACAGAAGAGAAAATTGCGGAAGCTGAAGCAAAGATTAAGTCTGGTGAATGGGATGTATTCACTGGTGCTATCGAAACTAATGATGGTCAAACTATTGGTGAAGAAGGAAAATCTTTAGATGATGCTACAATTACTGCTGGTATCAACTGGTATTTCAAGAATGTAGTGGAAGACTAATTAATTAAAATAATTTTAATTGAGGGATTATAATTTTAGGGTGTTGCAAATAGAAAATAACATTGTTTGCAACACCCATATTATGTTTGAAAAGTTGATTTTTGGTTCGTAATCTAGTTATTAATTAAGGTAATGTGAATAAGTAATATGATTGAGAAATTGATCAAGTAAAGTGATTAAGTAAAGTGATTAAGTAAAGTGATTAAGTAAAGTGATTAAGTAAAGTGATTAAGTAAAGTGATTAAGTAATGTGATTAAGAAATGTAATTAAGAAATGTGGTACACAAGGATGTTATGAGATTGTAGTATCCATAATTAGTATATAGTTATTTTAATTCTAGATAAAGGATAAATTGACTTTACTTGGTATAGATAGTATGATTGGGAATGTCATAATTTCAAGAAAATTGTAGAAGAAAAGGACATGGAGGATATCTTATGGAGAAGGGGAAAGAACCTGTTTATGCAATTGAATGCAAAGGGATAACCAAAACCTTCGGTAGTGTTGTGGCAAATGACCACATCAACTTAAATGTAAAACAAGGTGAAATCTTAGCGCTCTTAGGAGAGAATGGTTCCGGTAAAACAACATTAATGAATATGCTTTCTGGTATATATTATCCAGACGAAGGTTCTATCTATGTTAGCGGAGAAGAAGCGATGATTAATTCTCCAACGGATGCAGTTAGTTTAGGGATTGGTATGATACACCAGCATTTTAAATTAGTAGAAGTATTTACTGCCGCTCAGAATATTGTGTTAGGGACGAAAGAAAAATTAGAATCTCCAAAAGCAATGAAGGAAAAGATTAATACAATTTGTAATAGGTTTGGCTTAGAAGTGGATTCCGATAAGAAAGTCTATGATATGTCAGTCAGTGAAAAGCAGACAGTAGAAATCTTAAAGGTTTTATATAGAGGTGCTCGTATCCTTATCTTAGACGAGCCAACAGCTGTACTTACTCCACAGGAAACGGAGAAACTTTTCAAAATTCTTCGTAAGATGAAAGAACAAGGAAATTCTGTTATTATCATTACGCACAAACTAAATGAAGTTCTTGAGATTAGTGACCGTGTTACCATCTTAAGAAAAGGACAAAGTATTGAAACAGTTGTAACAGCAGAATGTGATGTAAATTCGCTTACGGAACTTATGGTTGGTAGAGCAGTTAATCTTGAAATTGACCGACCGGAAGTGGCGAAGAAGGAAGCGATATTAAAATGTGTAGACTTAACGATTGATTCCTCCGATGGTACAAGAGGTATCGAAGATGTAAGTTTTGAAATTCGTACTGGTGAAATTCTAGGAATTGCTGGTGTTGCTGGCAGTGGACAGAAAGAACTTTGCGAAGGAATTGCTGGTTTATTGAAAGTAAAAAAAGGTGCAATTTTATATAATAAAGAAAATATTGTAGGGAAAACTCCTCTGGATATCATTAGCCTTGGAATTAGTATGAGCTTCGTACCAGAAGATCGACTTGGTATGGGCTTAGTAGCCTCCATGGGTATGACAGATAACATACTACTTAAGAGTTATAAAAAGGGAAAAGGTCCATTTGTCAGAAGAAAACCTGCGAAAAAGTTAGCTAGTGAGCTTGTGAAGAAGTTATCCATAGTAACACCTGGAATTGAAACGCCGGTTCGCCTGATGTCTGGTGGTAATGTTCAGAAAGTTTTATTAGGACGTGAAATAGAATCTTGTCCAAATGTACTAATCACGGCTTATCCAGTACGTGGACTAGATATTAATTCTTCTTACATGATTTATAATCTATTAAATGAACAAAAGAAAAAGAATGTAGCAGTCATTTATGTTGGAGAGGATTTGGATGTTCTCTTGGAACTATGCGATAATATTATGGTTCTTTGCCATGGAAAGATTACCGGAATCGTAAATGCGAAAAAGACTACCAAAGAAGAGCTTGGTATCTTAATGACTGGTGGAAGTACGAAGGAGGTGGCTAAGGGTGAGTAAAAGTATTGGAAAATCAGGAAAAAGCGAACCACTTATTCGAACAATAAAACGAGCAGAGTTACCTAAAAATCGTGCGTTAGCCCTAAGGCTTGCAGCTCTTTTCTTAGCATTAATTGCCGGAGCAATCTTTATTTTAAGTATCGGAAATAATCCATTTGCAGTATATACAACCATGGTAAAAGGAGCATTTCGTTCGAAGTTAGCATTTCAAGGTACGGTAAAGATAATGATTCCATTATTGATTACCTCTCTTGGTATTACCTTGGCATTTCGTATGAAATTCTGGAATATTGGTGCTGAAGGTCAGATCATTATGGGTGCCGTATTCGCATCTTATTTTGCTATTTTTCATGGAGACATGCCACATTGGCTATTAATCACAGTCATGATAATTGCTGGTATGATTGGTGGCGGTTTAACAGGACTATTACCAGCATATTTTAAGGCAAAATATAATACAAATGAGACATTATTTACGTTAATGCTAAATTATATCGCACTTAATTTTGTTGTATTTTTAAGAGAAGGACCATGGGCAGATCCTACTTCTCCAGGTTACAAAAAATTTGCTATATTCCCTGCAGAAGCTCGATTAGATAAAGTGTTCGGTATTCATGCAGGCTGGATTATTGCCATTATTGTACTTATTGTTGTATTCATCTATACGAAGTTTACAAAACAATGCTATGAGGTTGACGTAGTCGGAGAAAGTCAAGCCACTGCAAGTTATGCGGGTATGAATGTAAAACGCATTATTCTTCGTACTATGTTTTTAAGTGGTGCAATCTGTGGTTTGGTTGGTATGATTGAAGTTAGTGGTAATGCTGGTACTATGACAGAGGGTGTCTCAAGAGGTGTTGGTTTTACTGCAATTATTGTTGCTTGGTTAGCTAACTTAAAACCATTATCTATTTTTGTCATTGCTACTTTATTCAGTATCATGGAAAAGGGAAGTAGCGTTGTAGAATCTACTTTTGGCGTTTCAGAAGCCTGTGCAGATGTTCTCCAAGGAATTATTCTTTTCTTTGTTATTGGTTGTGAGTTCTTTATTCGCTATAAATTTGCAGTAAGAAAAAAAGGAGGTAAGGCATAATGGATTTTGGTATGATCATTATTTTTATTGCAGCCTCCATAACCTCTGGTACTCCAATCCTTTTTGGTACCTTGGGTGAAATCGTTACTGAGAAGGTTGGTCACTTAAATTTAGGTGTAGAAGGTATGATGGCAATCGGAGCTTTTGCTGGTTTTATGGCGGGATATACTACAGATAGCTTTGTGATTGCGATTCTTGCAGCATTTTTGGCCGGAGCGTTAGCTGCACTAATCTATGGTATCTTAACGATTACGTTTATGGCAAACCAGAATGTTACAGGTTTAACCTTAACCATTTTTGGTGTAGGACTTGCAAATTTTTGCGGTCACTTTGCTAGAAAAAGCTTAGGTGTAGAATCCTTAAAACTTCCAGAAAATATCACTGCACAGATGAGGGCAATTCAAATTCCTGTTCTTAGTGATATTCCTGTAATCGGACCTTTGCTATTTTCTTATAATCCATTTGTTTACCTTGGAATTATTATAGCGATTCTTCTTGCATTCTATTTTAATCGTACAAAACGCGGGCTTAACGTTAGAGCAATTGGTGAAAACCCTGCTGCTGCAGACGCTGCTGGTATAAAGGTTACTAAGTGGAAGTACATTAATGTATGTCTTGGCGGTGGTATCTGTGGAATCGGTGGTGCATTTACCATTATGATTATCAATAAAGGTGTTTGGATCAGTGACTGTGTAAACGGTCTTGGATGGATTTCTGTAGCACTTGTTATCTTTGCTTCCTGGAATCCTAAAAAAGCAATCTTTGGTGCTTTTATCTTTGGTGCTCTTCGCCAATTAAAGTATTATGTACCTAGTTCTGTTGGAATTCCAGGTGCAATCTACGATATGATTCCATATATTATTACGACTATTGTTTTAATTATGGCGTCAGTAAAGAATTCAAAGAAGAATGCTCAACCAGCTTCTTGTGGAGTGAATTATTTCCGTGAGGAGCGTTAGAGCATAGAGAAACATTTAACTGAATCGGTGATCGGTAGAAGAGGTGGAGTGTTCAAAAACGGAAGGGTTTCAGGAGTCTGTTTTTGGACACTCTTTTTATAACTAGAGATTCTACATCTTTTGTTCTGAACTTTATATATGAACATAAAATCCTACGTGTTTTGATTGTTTTATTGAAAATGCTATTTATACATAGTCTGAGAAGCCTGGAATTCCAAAGGTGTCATGCCGGTTTTTTTCTTCATAACATGACAGAACGCTGCCGCATCGTGAAAGCCACAGGAGTATGCTGCCTCAGTGACAGAAAACTTGCCCTCTGATAGCATGCCCATGGCCTCCTTCAATCGGAATTGCTGGAGATACTGCTTGGGAGCGCATTTGGCGAATTCCATAAAAATCTTATATAAATAAGTTCTATCTATGCCGACGTAACCAGCCAGATCACCGATTTTTAACGGGTATCCATAATTTTGCTCTATATATTCTACTGCTTTCTCATAATATCTCCGTTCATATTGTTGCGTCCCTTTTTCTGTCTCACCATAAAATAAAGCCAAAACTCTATAAAAACATCCTTCCAGATCTATGGGATTACTGTCGTGCTGATGAAAGGCTGAAAGAAGATCCTGGATTTTTTTTACGTCTCTATCTCTAATGATTGCTGGGGAAACATATCGGTTCATTCGAAAGCAAGTCTGATCCAGGAGTTTTTCCACGTCTGGTCCGTCAAAAGATACCCAAGCATATATCCATGGTTCCTTCTTGTCAGCCTGATAATAAGTGATTTCTTCAGGGTAGATTAGAAACGCCTGTCCTTTTCCAAGAGTATATGTATGCCCTGACGCTTGATAGAACCCCCTTCCTTTTAGAATTATATGCATCAGATAATGATGGCGTATCGCTGGCCCGAAGAAGTGGCCAGCTTCGCATTCCTCCCATCCACTATAAAAAACTCTCATAGAGCTCATGAGTACCCTCCATTCTTGTATTCAACATTTTTACAATCATTAGGAAACATTTTAGATATCTATTCCATCAGTCTCATTATACAATGGTTTCTTGAAAATACAATAATAAGTAAAGGAGAATATTATGATTAAAATTACGTTTATGGGTGCGGGAAGTACCATATTTGCAAGGAATGTATTAGGAGATTGTATGTGCACCGAAGCGCTTTGTGAAAGCGAGATAGCCTTATATGACATTGATGCTGAACGGCTTTCAGATTCTAAAATAATATTGGACGCAATCAACAAAAATGTAAACGAGGGAAAGGCTGTTATAAAAACTTATTTAGGAGTGGAAAATAGAAAGGCTGCTTTAAAGGGTGCAAGCTTTGTGGTCAATGCCATCCAGGTAGGCGGTTACGATCCTAGTACTATTATAGATTTTGAGATACCGAAGAAATTCGGTCTACGCCAGACCATTGCTGACACACTAGGCATCGGCGGCATTATGAGAGGACTACGCACAATTCCAGTCATTCAGGAATTTGCTGCAGATATGGAGGAGATGTGCCCAGACGCCCTATTCCTCAATTATACGAATCCCATGGCCATTCTGACTGGCTATATGCAGCGTTATACCAATATCCGTACGGTGGGCCTCTGCCACAGTGTCCAGGTGTGTTCAGAGCATCTCTTAAAGGACCTTGGCATGGATGATAAGCTGGAGGGCCGTAAGGAGCTGATTGCTGGAATTAACCATATGGGATGGTTGTTAAAGATACAGGATAGATATGGTAATGACCTGTATCCTGAAATTAAAAAAAGAGCTGTTGTCAAGAACTCTACTTCCCCACATAAAGATATGGTTAGGTATGAATACATCAACCAGTTTGGATATTACTGCACCGAATCAAGCGAACACAATGCGGAGTATAATCCGCTTTTTATCAAAAACAGATATCCTGAGATGATTGACGGGTATGGCATTCCCCTGGATGAATATCCTCGTCGCTGCATCAAGCAGATTGCAGAATGGGAGGCTGAAAAGGTCGGAATCCTGCAAAATGGTCAGATTACCCATACACGATCTGCTGAATATGCCTCCTATATCATGGAAGCAATTGTCACCAACAAACCTTATGTCATCGGAGGCAATGTGTTAAACAACGGTTTAATTGACAATCTTCCCTCAGATGCCTGCGTGGAGGTTCCTTGTCTTGTGGATGGTAATGGAATCACGCCATGCCATGTGGGTCGCCTACCTGTTCAACTGGCTGCTATGAACATGACCAATATTAATGTCCAGCTTTTGACTATAGAAGCAGCAGTAACCAAAGATCGTAGCCATATTTATCAAGCTGCCATGCTAGATCCTCACACAGCTGCAGAATTGAATATCTCTGATATCCGCTGTATGTGTGATGAGCTAATTGCAGCTCATGGGGATTACATGGCGGAATTCCAATAATGAGATTGGAAAATTCACACAATAAACATCATGACTCGTGTAGATTTCGGGGTGCAGCTGAATATAAACTGCTGCGCTGGGTGAGAGGAGAAAACTATGGAAAAAATCAATAATTTAAAACAGCGGATGCTTCCTGCGCCAAAGAACGGCGGTTTTTGGATGGAAGATTATTGGGTATGGTGCGGAAGCGTGGCAAAGGGGGAAGATGGAAGATATCATATGTTTGCTTCCAGGTGGCGGGGGACGCTCCCTATGCATCCAGGCTGGCTACTGGAATCGGAGATTGTTCGGGCAGTATCGGAGCGTCCCGAAGGTCCTTATACCTATGAAGAGACGATTTTCCCAGCCAGAGGCCCCCAGTACTGGGATGGAAGAATGACTCACAATCCACACATTATGAAATATGGGAATACCTGGGTGCTCTATTATACAGGAAGTACACATCCATTCGCAGATGTTGCAGCAAGCGAGCAGATAGACCTAGATAATCCCAAAGTCATTACTGCACGAGCCAACAAGAGAATAGGAGTGGCTGTGGCGGACCGGATCACCGGCCCATGGAAACGGTTTCCGGAACCGATTCTTCCAACCCGTCCAGATTCCTTCGATAATTTGTTAACATCTAACCCAGCACCTTGTTTTGAAGAAGATGGAAGTGTATTGATGATGTATAAGTATAGGCATTATAATAATCCACCCTACTTAGGCCAGCTTCATAGTTCAATGTCTTTAAACGTCGCATGGGCAGATTCCTATATGGCACCTTATGTGAGGAAAGAAGGCAGCTCGCTGTTCCCAGATGATGTGGAACTGGAAGACCCTTTTATCTGGAAGCAGGAAGGAGAATACCGAATGATCGCAAAAGACATGTTGGGAAATATCTGCGGAGAAAAGTATGGAGGCGTATATGCTAGATCTATAGATGGAAAAGATTGGACTCTTCAATATGGTGAAGCTGCATTTTCCCGCAGGGTGCTTTGGGATGACGGGCAAGAAAGATGGATGGGAAATATGGAACGTCCTTTTATTTTGTTTGAAAATGAAAAACCGGCTTTCATTTTCTTTGCCACATCCGACGGAACCAATGGTTTTTGGGATGCTTCCAAGACATGGAATATGGTAATTCCCTTAAAGAATGATACAATGAACTAAGGAAATGGTTGGCGTAAGAGTAGGTTAAGCAGAAGATGGAGGAGGGATAGCGTGTTTTCAATTTTACTTGTAGATGATGAGCCGCTTGCATTAAAGGGCAATCGGATCATCATCGAACGATCTGGATTGGATATCAATCGGCTGTACGAGGCAAAAGATGGGGTGGAAGCATGGACACTGCTACAAAAGCAACCGGTGGATTTAGTCATTACCGATATTAAAATGCCTGGTATGGATGGAGTGACGTTATGCCAGAAGATTTTTGAGACTGGGATGGTGGCAAAGACCATTATTGTATCGGGATATTCGGAGTTTCAGTATGCCAAAGAGGCCATTCGGTATTCAGTGAAGGATTATATTTTAAAGCCTGTCCACAGTGAAGAACTGATCCAGTCAATTTCTAGTGTGTTGTATCGAAATCAGCCGCAGCTGGAGGAACTAGACTTAGAGAAGCATGATTCTATTCCACACAGGGAGCTTGAAAATATTCTGGTGCTGCTGCAGCAGGGGCTATGGATGGGGCAGGAGAAGGATGTGGAAAAAGGGATGAAGCTTTACCGGGCAGCGATGGAGCAGGTGAAAGATAAACGCTGTCTACCGGTATCGGAGAATTTTTGTTGTTTGCTGGCGGAAAAATTGTCATTAAAGACAGGATGTCTTATTGATGTGGAACCTAACTTTAGTATGTCTGCAGAAAGAGAAGAAATTTTAAATGAAACAGCCACCTTCATTACTCAGCTCAGAAGTGACCTTTTGCATAAAAGATCCCATACGGATTATACGGACGTACTGATGGGCATGGCGAAAAAATATCTAGAGGAGCATTATAATCAGGATATCATGCTCACAGACCTAGCTGCTAGAACAGGCTTTAGTACCAATTATTTTAGCCAGATCTTTAAAGAAAAGATGGGGAAGACTTTTGCACAGTTCCGCACGGAGATTCGCATCCACAAGGCCATGGAGCTTTTAAATTGGAGTGGAAAAAATATTACGGATATTGCCATGGAGGTGGGATATAACGATTCCACTTATTTTATCCGTGTATTCAAGGAAATTACAGGACAGACTCCCAGTGAGTATAAGAAGAAGCGGTCAGACGGTAAAAAGAAACGATAGAGAACGCATGGAGGCTGAATGAAAGATGGAGTTGTTGAAATGGAGAGCCAAGAGGACAGGAGACGAAAGGAAAGAAAGGGAGGGGACAAGCAAACGAGGAGCGAGAAATTGGATTAAGCATAGGGGCAATTTGGTGTCCGGTTTGAAGGAGTGCTATGAAAACCGGCCATTATTTCAACAGTTTGCCACAGCCTTTATCGCACTAGTATTTCTACCTATTCTGTGCGTCACCCTGTTCAGCTATTTTAATGGTTCTAGGAAAATCCTGCAACAGTATGAGGAGATTCTGTTGCAGGCTACCACAGATATCAATGATAAGCTTGTCGGTTCCATGAGAGAGTTAGACTGGCTGACTTTGCAGATTGCGAATCAGGAGCAGACAAAAAACTTTGTAGTTCAATCACCTGGAAACTTTTATGAAAAGTACAAAATGAAGCAATGGTGCGACAACCAGCTTTTTTTAAAACGGATATTGACGGACAATAAGTATGTGGGTAGGCTTAGCATCATCGGTGATAGTGGTATTGAGTACAGTATTTACGGGGATGAAGCTCAGGAGTATGATAAAAATTTATATAACCATAAGGCTATTATAGAAAAGGCTTATGCTTACAGGGACAATCTTCCAGCAGATGGAAGATTTGTTGTTTTTTTGAGCAGACTGAAAGAAAATTCTCAAACTGTTTATCTAACAGCAGCCAGAAGGTTTCCGGCAGGTGACTATTTCAGCATGAAGGGTTCGGTCATTATTGAAATACAGGCGAGAATGCTTGGTCAAATATTCTCTGGAATCAATGTACGTGGAGGTTCTGTCTGTGTGCTCAATGAAGACAAAGATATTATATTCCATACGGACACAAAAAAAATCGGGAAGCCAGGGACAGAGTATCTGGACATGTCACTACTTTCGGGAACTCAGGGCAGTTTCACCGTTAAAAGGGATGGAGAGCGAGTATTTACCACCTACAGTGCAGACAAGTTGAGTGGATGGATTTCTCTCATAGAACTCCCGGTGGGCCAGATGGAAGACCCCATTCAAAATGTTAGAACTATCTTAATATATATGCTTCTCATTGCTGTACCACTGACCCTCTGGCTGGGTTACCAGTTCACTAAGGCAATTTTGGAACCAATCCACCAGTTGGAATGGTATATGGATCAGATTGGCAGCGGAGAATGGAAAAAAGTGATTGGATACGTCCCTGGTAATGAAATTGGTACCTTGATGAAGCAATACAATCGGATGGTGGATAAAATTCAAGAACTGATAAAAAAAGTGTATAAGGCAGAGTTGCAACAGTCTCAGGATAATTTGGAAAAACGTAAGGCCCAGCTTCAGGCACTGCAGACACAAATCAATCCTCATTTTCTTTACAATACTCTGGGTGCAATCAATACTTATGCCATGGAAGCGGAGCAACCTGAAATAGAGCAAATGATCGGTGCACTTAGTAGTATGTTCCGGTATGCGGTGCAGGATGTCTTAGAGCCCGTACAACTGGCGGATGAAGTAGCCCATGTGAATCATTACTTGACCATCATGTGGTACCGTCATCGGATTATGCCTCAGATCATATGGGATGTGGATTCCTGCATGGATCAGCAGATCCTGCGTCTGACAATTCAGCCGATCTTGGAGAATGCGTTTCAGCATGGGTTCGAAGGGGGAGTCAGTGAAAAGGATTTTATCCGGATTCAGGCCAGGAAAGAAGATGATGTTATTGTAGAGATTGAAGACAGCGGAAACGGCATACCGGAAATGGAAGAAGGGCATATCTACCGTTTGTCGGAGGTACCGGGGGTTAAATTTGGAATCGGGCTTATCAATGTGAATAAACGAATCCAGATTGTTTATGGGGAAGCTTATGGAATTCTGTTATTCCGCAATGTAGAGGGAGGAACCACAATACGCTTAGCCTTACCTTGTCTGAAACATAAAGTAATATAGTACAATAAATAAGCTAAAAATTTGATTATTTCGTAAAAAAGTACAACATAGTAGGAGAAAAGTTAAGGTTTTCAAGTTTTAATTTATATATAATTGCTAATAGGAAGAAAAAATTAGACGCTGCAAAGGAGAATGTGTAGAATGAAGCGATGTATACAAATTAGTCTTGGAGGATTTGCAGAATACTGGTGTACTGATGCTCTAGCGGCAGTGAAGCGTAAGTCAATTGGAGGCACTGAAATTGCTGGGATATCCGGAATAAGCAGAGGAGGGGCGGTATGACAGACTTGGAAAAACAGCTTTCAAGGAAAGAAATCAAGGGGAATTTGAAAAAATATCGGATGCTGTATGTCATGGTTATTCCGGGAATTTTATATTTTATCATATTTAAGTACGTTCCCCTGTTTGGAAATGTGATTGCTTTTCAGGAATATAATATTTTCAAAGGTATTTCTGGCTCCAAATGGGTAGGTTTTAAAAACTTTATCATGCTGTTTCAACATGGAGATTTCATACCAATTTTGAAGAACACAATTATAATCAATTTTTATGACCTGCTCTTTGGCTTTACAGCACCTCTTATTTTAGCCCTGATGATTAATGATATCTCCAGTTCGTGGTTTAGAAAGGGAGTTCAACAAATTGTCTATCTACCACATTTCCTCTCATGGACCATCTTAGGAGGAATCGTGATCACGCAACTGTTGTCACCTTCCCAGGGGCTTATAAATATCATTCTGCAAAAGATGGGAATGGAACCGGTTTATTTCATGACGGAGGTCAAGTTGGCCAGAGGGATCGTGGTACTTTCAGGTATATGGAAGGAAATTGGATGGGGAACCGTGGTGTATTTGGCAGCTATAACTTCCATCAGCCCTAGCCTATATGAAGCAGCCAGCTTGGATGGAGCAGGAAAATTCCGACAGATGTTGAACATTACACTTCCCAGCATTATACCGGTGATAATCACACTATTTCTACTTCGTATTGGCCATTTCCTGGATTTTGGCTTTGAACGTATCTGGGTGTTCCAAAATGCCTCCAATACTTCTGTGCTAGAGACATTTGATACATATATCTATAAGGCGGGACTTTTACAGGGACGTTACAGCTATACGACGGCAGTTGGGCTTTTTAAATCAGTAGTAGGCTTTCTGCTATTGTACGGAGGTAACATATTCAGCAAGAAAACAACCGGAGAAAGTCTGTTTTAGGTAAAAACTGCAGAAAGGGAATGGTAAAACAGTATGAGAGTTAAGGTAAATCCGATGAGGCGGATGTATATATGGATCAGCACGATTCTTTTGAGCCTTTTGTGTATGATAATGGTGCTTCCTCTGATTAAGGTAGTTTCAGAAAGCTTTAGCAGTAAGACATTTATTGAACAGAATGCGGTGTTGTTTTGGCCAAAGGGGTTCAATGTGGAAGCTTATTCAAAAGTTTTTCAGAATCGAAATATCTTTGTGGCGCTTCGTAATTCTATTGTAGTTACATTATTAGGAACGACGATTAATCTGGTTATGACGGCCACGATGGCATATCCATTATCAAGAACAGAGTTTAAATTTAAAAAGCCTATATTGCTGATGGTGACCCTGACTATGATTTTTACTTCACCGATGATTCCTTCCTATTTGGTGATCAAGGGGATGGGTTTAGATAACAGTATTTGGGCTGTTATTCTGCCTGGAATGATCAGCGGATATAATTTCTTTATTATGCGGTCCTTTTTTGCAGGGGTGCCAGGAGAACTGATAGATGCTGCCCGGATTGATGGGAGTGGGGAGTTTGGGATTCTGTTTAAAATAGTGCTTCCGATGTCAAAAGCGGTTATGGCTACAATGATACTGTTCTATGGGGTCAATCATTGGAATGCGTTGCAGCAGCCCCTCATTTACCTACGCAGCCCCAAGGTTCAGACGCTGCAGATCAAATTGTATCAGATTCTCATGGAAGATAATACATCTATGGTGGACGTTGGAGTACTTCAGATTGCACCGACGACCATTAAGATGGCGACGATTGTTATTTCGACGATCCCGATTTTAATTGTGTATCCATTCCTGCAAAAGCATTTTGCAGCAGGAGCTATGTTGGGATCAGTAAAGGAATAAGTACTTCGGAAAAGTAGATCGTTTCTTGACGCGATTTTACTTAAATAAAAATGGAGAATGGAGAATGGGTATGAAAAAAAGAAAAATGACAGCCCTTTTGCTGGCAGTCGCAATGGTGGCAGGAGTTATCACGGGATGTGGCAAAGGTGCCACACAGGGGACGGAAACAAATGGTACACAAACAAATGGTAAAGGAGAGGAAGCTCCCTTAAAATATACTCTTTCCATGTCAAATGGGCTTAATGAGTATATTATGCAGTCTACGGATATCAACCAGGATAAATGGCTTAAGGATTTTGATGCACGTTACAACGTGGACGTTGATATAAATCTCCTGGATCATAAACGTTTTGTGGAAGAAATGCAGATGATGTTCGCCTCCGGAAAAATTCCAGATGTGGTCAAATGTTATGAAAACTACACCCATCCAGGAATGTGTAATGCGGTGGAAAATGGTGTGTTTCAATCTTTGGATGAGTATCTGGTAGATGCAGAGGAAAAGTACCCGAATCTGATGAGAACCATTCCAAAAGAAATATGGGATTATAACAAATATGAAGGAAAGATTTACGGAATACCGGTTGTGTATTTATCTGAGACAGCAAGAAGAGCGACCTACATCCGTAAGGATTTGTTGGACAAAGCGGGCCTTGAGGTACCAAAGAACTTAGACGAGACAGTAGCGGTTTTAAAGGCTTTTAAGGATATGGGATTAGAGTACCCTTATGCAGGAAGAGAAAAATGGAGCTACACGGATATATTTTTCGGAGCGTTCGGTGTGAATCCAACCACCTGGAATTTAAATGAAAATAACGAACTAGTACCTGATATTATCCGCCCACAGATGAAAGAGGCACTTACTTTTCTTCATATGTTGAATGAGGAGGGGCTAATGGACCCTGAATCCCTTACGACAACCAGTAGCGATTGGCTTAATAAGATCTATTCCGGAAAAGTGGGGATGTTTGATCATAATGCCACACAAATCGCTTCTTTCAATTCCAGTTTAAGACAGAATGTGCCAGATGGGGAGTTTGTTTTAATCCAAAGTCCTGAAGGACCTTATGGGGATAAGGGAGCTTACAAGTATGCTCCGGTGTTGGAGAGTATTTATTTTAATAAGAATTTTAAGTATGTAGACAGATTCTTAAAACTCCTAGATGAGATGTGCACAGACGAAGCCCAAGATTATTTAAGCTATGGTATAGAAGGAGAAAATTGGACTAAAAAAGCGGATGGTTCTATTGAATATACATATCCCGATAGTGTTCTGGGAGAAGATGAGACGCGATTCCGTAAGTTTTTAGGATTTATCAAGGATGATGCCTATGATGTGCGATTGACGCCATATCTCCCAGGGGGAGAAGAATTGATGAGTTGGATGCAGAATGTTGGACCGATGGAAGGAACGGACAATATTAATCCAGGTAATCTGGAAAGCCTACTGACGCACCCTGAACTGGATCCAAAGACCTGTGACTTGTTTTATGAAATGTCTGCTAAGATTTTTTATGGACAAGAGCCAGTGGACACGTTTGACAAATTCGTTGAGGAATATAAGAGTAGAGGTGGAGACCAAGTTATCAAAGAAGCCACAGAAAAATATGAGGCAGGTAACGTATTTTACTGTAGATAAGAGAGAATTGAGACAGCATGTTTAAAGGCTGCAGGGAGTTTGAGAGATGAAGGAAGCAGAATTAATTCAGAAAATAGAAGCAAAAATGGTTTTTATGCTGGAACATTTGGGAGACTGTGTGCCATGGTATGGTGAGGACGGCGTATACCATGGATGGCAAGAGGATTCCTGGGTCAGTGGCTTTTGGCCAGGGATGCTGTGGATTTTGTATGACTTAACAGGAAGGGAGAGTTATAAGCAAGCGGCCTGGGAGTGGGATGGCAGGATCGAGCAGTGCTATTTAAGAAATTCTAACCTTCATCACGATGTGGGGTTCCAGTTTCTACCTACGGCGGTGATGAAGTATAAGCTGACCGGAGATGAGGATGGAAGACGCAGGGGACTTTTTGCGGCCAATTTTCTGGCAGGTCGCTTTAACCTAGCAGGAAGTTTTATCCGGGCGTGGAATTTAGATAAGATTGGATGGTCTATCATTGATTCTACCATGAATTTATCCCTTCTATTCTGGGCGTCCAATGAGACAAAAGATCCTAGGTTCCGACAAATTGGCGTGGCACAAGCGGAGACAGTTTTAAAGCACTTTATCAGGCCGGATGGATCTGTTTGTCACATACTTTCTTTTGACCCCGAGACAGGAGCATTCCTTGAGCCATTGGGAGGCCAGGGATACGATAAAGATTCTTCATGGAGCCGGGGGCAGGCTTGGGCAATATATGGGATGGCTAATGTATACCGTTATACAGGGGATAGACGATTTTTAGATGCCGCGAAGCGAGTCGCCCATTATTTTCTGGCAAATCTAGAGGAAACGGGAATTCCTTGTTGGGATTTTCGTGTTCCACACAGAGAAAAAGAACCTTGGGATTCCTCGGCGGGAGCCATTGCTGCCTCAGGCCTTTTGGAACTTGCGGAAGTAGACGAGTGGGATGGGAGCTTTTACCGAAAGGCAGCTATGCGTTTGCTTGAAAGCCTTACAGAGCATTGCGGTGCTTTAGAAGAAGTAGAGTACCAGGGCCTTTTAAAGCATGGAACCGGAGAGAAACCCAAGGGAGCACAAGTGGATGTGTCACTAATATATGGAGACTATTTTTATTTGGAGGCACTAGCTAAGCTTCACGGCTGGAACCACAGAGTATTTTAGAGGGGGGAAAGAATAATGGGTGAAATCAAGTGGATGCAGGACCGGGTCTATGGTTTGATGGTACATTATCTAAGCCACATAATGCCGAAAGAAGGAGAGAAAAGGCAAAGTTGGGATGAGATGACTGCTACATTTCCGATACAACAATTCTGTGATGCGGTGGCGGACTCAGGAGCCGGCTGGGTGATCTTTCCCTTGGGTCAGAATACGGGATATTATTGTTCTGAAAATGCCGTGCTGGAGCAGTACTGGCCAGGAAAATGCTCCCAAAGAGACCTGATGCTAGAACTAGCTGAGGCACTTTCAGAGCGGGATATTAAGTTAATAGTCTATCTGCCGTCTGAGGTGGACGCAGCTCCAGAAGAAGAACGTAAAGCGCTGGGCTGGGAACAGGATTCCCATGATAAATCAGTATTTATGGAACGCTATATGGGAATTATCCGGTACTGGTCACAAAAATTCGGGAAGCTGGTTTCTGGATGGTGGTTTGATGGTTGCTATAACGCAGGGGAGAAGACCTTTACAAGAACTCATAGCTGGGATAACACCCGATTCGATTATTTGCGCTGGCAGATGGCAGCCCGGGATGGCAATCCTGATGCCGTGATTGCTATGTGTCCAGGAGCGGAGGACATGAGATATGTATTTCGGGATCAGGATTACCTGGCCGGAGAGGCAAATACTCTGAATCATTTAAATGAAGGACCGCTGATCGACGGCATGCAGTGGCACTGTCTGGTATGGCTGGACTGTTTCTGGATGCACGGTAAGGAGCCAGGAGAGATCGTGCCGCCTAGGTTTTCTGACCAAGAGGTGACGGATTTCGCACTCCAGTGCCAGCAGCAAAAAGGCGCTATCACCTGGAATGTGGGAATCTATGAAGATGGAGTTATGGCTGAAAAAACATTGGAACAGATTAGGGAAGTGAAGAAAAACATAGAGAATTCTAGAATTACAGGATAAGATCTAATAGAACTGGGCTGTCGTACTAAGTAAATTAGTACGACAGCCTCTTTGTATCCAATAACCCATCGGCTGTGCAGGTGCAACCCTAATTAGCATTTGCAACGCAGTTGCTTATTTGTCTTTATGAAGAAGAACGTCAGTATTTATATACGGGTGATTTGGTTTATATGGGGTGCTTGTATGCTTTCTATCCTACCACCGACCCTATATTATATATGAAGTCTATTAAGAAGGTGAAACAATTGCCAATCAGAAGGTTGTTTCCAGCGCATCATTCCTTGAAGATTCCGGTTAATTTTCCTGATGAAATAGAGAAGGGTTTTGAACAGCTTATGTTAGAGGGAAAATTAGTTCAAGGGAATGGAGTATTTGAATTTGAACATTTTAAAATACATATATGATTGCAGTAGAGCATGGTTAAAGTACGTTACTGATTATGATTTTAGAATAAAAAGTAATTGTTATGATTTTAGAATAAAGCATTATTGTTTGATTTTAGAATGAAATTGACAGAAAAGAGAAAATAAGATAAGATGAAAGCGTTTTATGTAGCTTAGAGTCTCTCTTATACCTTTCGTATGTTACGTTTAAGTGCGTTTGCTGAGAGGACTTCATAATAAGGATAAAAGAATTCGTAGAGAGGAATTTTTGATTCTCTATGAATTAGAACAGGAAAGAAAGGCACTAAGGTTAATATGGACATAAAAGTTTTAGCACTCGATTTAGACGGAACACTAACAAATAGTGAGAAAAAAATTACTCTAAATACAAAAGAAACCCTACAAAGAGCGATGGAAGATGGAGTAACAGTGGTACTTGCTTCTGGAAGACCTTTGGTTGGGATTAAGCCTTTAGCAAAAGAGTTGGAACTTTCAAAATATAGTGGATATATCCTGGCTTATAATGGTGGTCAAATCATTGATTGCCATACGGGAAAAGAAGTATATCAAAAAGTACTTAATGTGGAGAGAATAGCATCAATCTATGAAGTGGCTAAACAATTTGGTGTAGCAATGCTCACATATGATGGTGAGGATATTATAACAGAAGACGACACAGACCCATATGTTTTACGTGAATGTTTTATCAACAAAGTAAAAGTACGTAAAATTGAAGATATTGTTAGCCATGTAACCTATCCGGTACCAAAATGCCTTGTGGTTGGTGAGCACGAAAAACTCCTTCCTGTGAGAGATTATTTAAAAGATAAATATGGGGATGAACTTAGCATCTATTTCTCTGAACCATTCTTCCTTGAAATCATGCCTTTAGGAGTTGAAAAATCCGCATCCCTTGAACTCTTGTTAAACCGCTTACAGTTAAGCAGAGAAGAATTAATGGCGTGCGGAGATGGACTTAACGATATTACGATGCTTCAATACGCTGGCCTAGGTGTGGCTATGGGTAATGCATGCAACGAAGCAAAAGAAGTATCGAAATATATTACTGCAACCAATGACGAGGATGGAGTAGCAAAAGCGGTGAATCGCTTTATTCTAAGTGGGGAAGAGATGGTTGGTTAAGCATTTGTTGTTGCAATAAATCTATACAACTACTGAGATATCAGTTTGAAAAGGGAACTCATTTGCTGAGTTATTAGTAAAATCAATCTGATATCCAGTACCATCTTTAAATATAAAACCATTGGAAAGGTCAATTTTGATATAGCACATGTTTGGATCAGCTTCGTTGTTGTGAGCAAAATACCAAGGCTCAAATATTTTAGTCAAAGTTTCTCTGATTTCAAGATTTTGTGCTTCCAATGGATGGCCCAATATCGTTGCAACGCCTTGAAAACGATAAAGATGATTACAGAGAGAAACATTTTTATTTTGCTCTATCTCCTTCGCCTTTTGAGATTTCGCGTAGGTCACGATGTAAAAGACTTTGTTTTCATAATAGGTGTCGATAAAACGAACGGAAGGGATATTGTTACTTGAAGTAGCAAGAGCAAATTGATAATCTTTAGAGAATAATTCATTCATAACGATAAGACTTTTTTCGTATGTGGTCATGTGAAATCCTCCTTTCAATGTATTCTATTATTCCCAAGTACCTAATCTGGCGAATAATTTTAGTATACATTAATTGGAAGGATGTAGCAATATTTTATTTAGAAGCCCCCCTTTTGTTGGATGTATCTGACTAACAAAAGGGGGGCTAATCTTAACTAATAATCTATTTAGTTGCTTCTTACGCTTCTCTCAATATAGGAAAGAATACCATAAAGCGCAGTTGCAACGATGAATAAAATTACTTACGTTATATATCGCCATATAGCTTTTGGCTTCGCAATAAATCCAAAGCATATTCTTGAACATCAAAGCTATTTTGATGTTTCTTTAGATTCGCGATAAAACAGCTTGGACATACTTTAGAACCATTGTAAGCGGGATAAAAAAAACAACACTCACACTCTGAAATCGACCAAACAAGTTGATTAATTTCAGTATTAAAGAAATGTTCGTAAATTTGCTTATCGGTATCTGGAAATTGTAGCTTTGCTTTTCGCAACCAATATTTATAATCTGAGAAGGCATAGCCAGCTGCTTCTTCAGATAAATCAAAACGTTTTATAACGTCCGCTAAATTTTTGCATCCAGAATAGTGTATGACAATTCTAGGGGCAAGTAAATTTGTAGCAAAAAAATTCGCCTCTCGTTCTTCGGCTTCAGAGCGATTTTCTTTATGGTTAAGCATGATGTGACCTAGTTCGTGTATAAGAGAAAACCGTATTCTTTTATCAAGTATTTTATCATTATAGTAAATCTCATTTTTTAGGGTAAAAGCTTCTTCACTGACTAATAAACAATGTTCCTGTTTTTTTCGACTAAGCGAAGAGTAGCTCTTACAAGTAATTCCGCACTTACTTATCAAATCAAGACAGTCAAGGGGGAATGAGGAAATATTGCAGATTTGGTAAACCTCCAATATTTTTTCTAAAATATTTTGTTTGTTCAAATACTCACCTTCTAATTATTCATCGGATAAGAGGGTTCTAATGATGTCCTGTTTCTGTTCTAAAGTTAACCTTTTTCCATTTCGTGCGATTAAAGATTGAATATCTTCATACGTAGGTTCGTATGACTGTTCACTGTTACCTTCTGCCATAACTTCCATCTGCTCTACTGTAATACCTAAGTTCTTACATACAGTAATTACAGTATTTACACTAGCTTTACCAACGCCGTTTTTTAGCATGGTATAAAGTGTTGTATATGGAATTCCACATTTTTCAGCAAAAGATTTTAAACTATATCCTTTTTCTTTTATTAACTGTTCTAATATCTTAGCTTTCTCCATAGGGACACCTCTTTCTAATAACTTGATTATATACGAAATAACGAATTTTGTAAACAATATATTTAATAATTTTGAAAATAAATACGAAAATCCGAATTTTTATCTTGACATAGTTCGAAAATACAAATATAATTACTAGTACAAATACGGAATAACGTATTAAAAGAATAGAGGGTATTGAAAATAAATATTATTAGCTAAAACTTAATAAGGAGAGTGAAAATAATGAGTATTGCAGTTGCAGAGGATATTGCAAAAAGAGCGGCCAAGGAAGCATTAATGGAATATGTAAGAGAGAGTAAAGAGGTTGCGAAAAAGGAAGTTAGAAAGAAGACAAGAAAGTTAATGGCGAATTACAATAGTATAAAAGCTCACGTGGAGGAGGGGGTATCAGAAGCGATGGAGATGGAGATTGATTTTGTTCGTGAGGATTTGGACGAAGATGATCTTTATATAATGAGCATTCGTAGAAGTAGAATTCGCAGTATGATTATGATGTCACATATAGATAAATGTCTTGACTTATTAAAGGCGGAACAAAAACGAAGAGGAACCCCAGAGAAATATGAAATATATAATGGTCACTATATTAAGGAAAGAACTTATGAAGAATTAGCGGAAAGGTTTCATTGTTCCGAACGTACTGCTATGAGGTGTGTTTCTGAGTTAGATGATATGATATCTGTTCTTCTATTCGGAATGGAAGGTATTACCTACGACTGACAAAAGGCTGTCATTATGTTGTCATTTACATGTCATTAAGGCCGTGTTAAACTTGTATCATGAAAAGTTGTATGGTTTTAGAAATACACTAAATTTGTATTTATGTTATAGCAAAAGTAACGATAATCCTACTAGGAAGAACCTAGCTATGGTATTTGTTATTTTGAAACTAAGATTTTGATACATCAAAAAACATGAGAAAAGAGTGATATCTCGACTGGCAAAAGGCTGTCATAATGATGTCATTTACATGTCATTAAGCTCATGTTAAACTTGTATCATGAAAAGTTATACGATTTTCTAAAACTTAAAATTTTGCTACTTTTCGAAAGAGAGAGGAAAGTAATAGTTTATAAAGTATTCTGTCTTAGGAGTTTTCTAAGATAGAGTACTTTTTTTATTGCCAGACAATATTACTAGTACTATATAAGAATTCAAATCAGAATCTATCTTGTAGTAATTCTATGAATGTAAAGATATAATGGATATTACAAAAAAAGAATGCTTTGGAACTTAATAATTATTTGGGTTCTATCCTCTCTCTAATTTGTTTCATGTAAGTATAATTTTCGTTATGTTATAACGATTGATTGAATGAGGTTTTTTTATGTATGATTACAGGATTGTGATTGTATGGCTGTTTCTCTATATTAAGTGAGTCGTACAGTTAATGTTATAAGGAATTGCAGTTGATTTTATATAAGGCAGAGATACTCGATATTTTTTCAAGTATCTCTGCATTTTTTATTCAAGGATAAATTGTATTTTTAAGTACATTTCCTGTATCTCAGAGAAGAAAAAACAATTAATTTCATAACTTACATGAGGAATTTATATATTCAAAATCTATGTAAAAGCATGGAATACTTGAAAGGAGGTGAAACAATGAGAGTATACGAAGCGACGGTTGATAAGAGGCCAAGGGAATGTTGTGCATGCCCCATTGACGGTAAAGTACGAGCCAGATGGCCATGTGGCACTGTAATTAGGGTTAATTTTAATGGAAGTTCAAAATATATTAAAATCCCTAATGATAAGTGTTCACTTAGGCTTGAGAAACAATAGGGCAAAGTTTGGAGGTAGGAATGATTCGTAACCTATTAGATGGTGTTACCAATGAACTACTAAAATTTTCTACAGATGCAAGGATTTATGTAGGAAGTGAAAAACAAGAAAAGATACTTCCTTGTTATGTGGTAAAGCCTTCTACTATTCAATATGGAAGTGGCAGAGAAGGAAGGCGAACAAAAACATATACTCTTCAGGTTTTTTATTATCCAGAGGGTGATATCACTACAGAGGCTGTACAGATAGAAGACGAGCTTGGAGAGATATTAGAAAAAATAACAGTAAATGATATTGTAATAAAGAATTCAGGAATAAAGTCTGAAATGGTGGAGGGGGCTGTAATGTGTACTGTAGATTATATCGTTAACTATACCAAAACAGATTCAAAACCACAGACTATGAAGTCCTTATTACAGAAAGAGAGGATTGAATAGGTTGAAGAAAAAAGAAACAAGCAATGTATCTCAAAAATTTTATTCGAAATCCTCCCTGCTTGCGGCGAAAAGATATAAAGAAAGCCGCGATTTAGTTGAGGGATTATTACAAGAGGATAGAGAATATGAGATTTCAGAAGTAGATCAGATGATTGAAAATTATTTGAAAGGGAAGGTAGAGTAATATGCTAGGTGGAGGAACATTTACAAGTCAAAATAAGAAAATTCCAGGAACATATATTAATTTTGTTAGTGCCGCGAAGGCAGAAGGGGTATTATCAGAAAGAGGTATCGTAGCATATGCGGTAAACCTCGATTGGGGTAATGATACGGAAGTTTTCCAGATTAGTAAGGAGGAATTCCAGAGAAATTCCTTGAGTTTATTAGGTTATGAGTATGCGGCAGAAGCACTAAAGCCATTCCGAGACTTATTTCGACATGCAACAAGAGTTTTGTTGTATCGTTTAAATCCAGGAACAAAGGCCACAAATAATTATGCAACAGCGAAATATTCTGGTACCAGAGGAAATAGTCTTAAGGTTGTGATTGGTACAAATCCAGATGAGGAAGATAGATGGGATGTGAGTTTATATCTTGGAACGACATTGGTTGATGAACAGCGAGGTATAGCAAGTGCACAGAATCTTGTAGACAATGATTATGTCGTTTATCAAAAGGACGCAACCCTTACACAGACTGCCGGTACTCTTTTAGCAGGTGGTACAAACGGTGAAGTAACTGGTGAGAAACATAAGAGTTTCCTAAATGCGATTGAAGGATATCATTATCACATCTTAGCATGTGATTCTATGGATGAACCAACGAAGGAATATTATGTAGCATTTACAAGAAGATTACGTGAAGAATTGGGAATAAAATTTCAAACAGTTTTATTTGGTAAAGCTGCTGATTATGAAGGTATTATTAATGTAAAAAATAATGCAACTCTAATCCCTTGGGTTGCTGGTGCACAAGCTGGATGTGGTATTAATAAGTCCATCACTAATATGACTTATGATGGGGAGTTAACTATTAAAGATACTTATTCTCAGGCAAAATTAGAAGACTCTATCGAAGCTGGCGAATTCGTATTCCATAAGGTGGGACAAGAATACCGTATATTGGTTGATATTAATTCTAAGACAAGTGTGACACCAGAGAAAGGTCAGGATTTTAAGAAGAACCAAACGATTCGTATACTTGATCAGATTGGAAATGACGTTGCTTCCATTTTCAATAATAAATACAATGGTAAGATTGCGAATGATGTATCAGGAAGAGTATCTTTCTGGTCAGATCTTGTAACTTATTTTAAGCAGCTGGTTAGCATCCGTGCGATTGAGGATTTTGACAGCCAGGATGTTGAAGTATTACCAGGAACGGAAAAGACAGATGTTATTGCAAACAGTGTGATAACACCGGTTAGTAGCATGGAAAAACTTTATATGACAGTGATTGTACAGTAGGAGGGTATGGGTATGAATCAAATTACAATGAATGCGAAAGACACAATTTCATCATCACTAGCGGAATGTTTTGTTACAATTGGGGAAGAAAGATTTAATGCTTTTCATTTTACACAGTTCGAGGCAAGCTTTAAAAAGTTAAAAAAGAAGGTCCCAATCTTAGGTAGTACGGGGAAAGGAAATAAAACAACAGGCTGGGAGGGTACGTTTAAAGCCACGATGCATTATAATTCCTCAATCTTTCGCCGTATGCTGATGGCATATAAGAATACAGCCGAAGATGTATATTTTGAAATTCAAGTTACAAACGAAGATCCTAATTCCAGTTCAGGAAGACAAACCATCGTATTTAAAAATTGTAATATGGATGATGGTATTTTAGCAAAATTCGATGCATCCAGTGATGATACATTAACCGAAGAAGTGAATGGAACCTTCGATGACTTTGAGATGCCAGAAGAATTTAAGGTATTAAAGGGTATGGTTTTATAGGGAATGTGATAGTTTTCTAGGGACTAGTGTTATGATATAGGGGTTGTTTATGTATGGCAGTTATTGATATATAGGCGTGAAAGACGCTCTATTTTTTTATAGATATTATTTATGCGGAGCTAATTGGGATTCATGGGAGTGAAAAGAAACCCAAATTAGCTCTGCTTTTTTTAGAATACATTAAAAAAGCTATGTTTACATGATAAATAGTGTTCATGATTGAAAGGAGATTATTATGAGTTTACAGTTATTTATGAAAAAAAACAAAAAGGTGAAAGAAAATGTGTTTTATGCACCAACAAAGTCCTTACTAGATGAAAATGGCCTTCCTTTAAATTGGGAGTTTCGTCACGTATCCACCAAAGAAGATGAAGATATTCGAGAGTCCTGCACTATGGATGTGCAAATTACAGGAAAGCCAGGGGCATATCGCAAGAAAATTGATACCAACGCTTATATTGCTAAATTAGTTGCAGCCTCTTGTGTCGTTCCAAACTTAAATAATGCAGAGCTTCAAGATAGTTATGGCGTTAAGAAACCAGAAGATTTGTTAAAAGAGCTGGTGGATGATCCGGGAGAATACCAAGATCTTTTTGTATTTATTCAAAAGTACAATGGTTTTGATACTTCGATGGAGGAAGAAGTTGAAGAAGCAAAAAACTAATCAATGGAGAGGATAGTGAGGCTTCTTATGCTCACTATTGTCTCCATAAGTTTCATATGCTTCCTTCTGTATATTTGAGTTTAGATCGGCAGGAAAAGGCGTTTATTATAGCATCGATACAGATAAAAATTGATCACGAGAAAAAAGAATATCAGAAGATGGAAAGTAAAGCTAGGAGGTAGGCGATGGCAGATATATCTGCATTTTTTAATTTAAGTCAAAAAATTTCCGATACGGTCATAAATCAAATTACAAACGTGTATTCCAAATCAATAAGTGCTTCCGTTACTCATACCGTAAATAAGGTTATAGAGAACTCTGTCGTCAATGTCGATAGAACAATTAATAATATAGAAAAAATGGATCGCTCTATTAATATAAATATCGGTAGATTCAGAAAGTTTAAAGAAGAGACGCAAGAGCCAATAAAAACGGAAAGCTATGGTGAAGCTATTGAAAAGATAGGTATGGTTGTAGAAGCAATTAATAAAATGGGTGAAGTCCTTCAAAGAATTGAGACGCAAGAGTCAATAAAAACGGAAAAATTTGATGAAGCTATTGAAAAGATAGATAAGGTCGATGAATCAATTAATAAAATGGGTGAATCCCTTCAAAGAATTGAGACGCAAGAGTCAATAAAAACGGAAAAATTTGATGAAGCTATTGAAAAGATAGATAAGGTCGATGAATCAATTAATAAAATGGATGAATCCCTTCAAAGAATTGAGACGCAAGAGTCAATAAAAACGGAAAAATTTGATGAAGCTATTGAAAAGATAGATAAGGTCGATGAATCAATTAATAAAATGGGTGAATCCCTTCAAAAAGCTGAGATGCAAGAGCCAATAAAAACGGAAAGCTTTGATGAAGCTACTGAAAAGATAAGTAAGACCGAAGAAGCAATTAATAAAATAGAGGAAGCCCTTCAAAAAACCGAGGTGAAGAGCGAGGGGACAGGGGCAAAATTAAAAAAGAGTTTTAGTTCCATATTTAGTTCAGTAAGAGATAATTTAGGAAATAATTTTGCTGCGGTGGGAAAAGGGATAGGCTCTGTTGGAAATATAATTAATAGTGTGACATCCTTTGGTACCAAATATTTAGATAAGGTTGAAAATAGTAAGATATTAAAGACAGCAGATGCACTAGCTCAAACCAGAACAAAATTAACAGCAATGACAGGTAGTCAAGCAGAGGCTGATCAATTTCAACAAAGAATTTTTGATTCCGCACAAAATTCCAGAACTTCTTATGAGTCAACAGCCAATATGGTTCTTGGGCTAAGTGCAAAGGGCTCCTTTTCAAATAAGGAGCAGATTGTTACCTTTACTGAACTTGTTAATAAAAACAGTGTATTAGGAGGGGCAAGCGCTGAAGGTACGAAAGGCGTACAAACAGCAGTTACAGAAGCTATGGTTTCTGGAACACTTAGCGGAGAAGGATTTAATAATGTATTAGAAAATGCTTATCCAATTATAGAAAACATAGCAGCATACCTTAACAAACCAATAGAAGCAGTTCAAAAAATGGGTGCACAAGGTGAAATCAGTGGTGAATTCTTAGCAAATGCTATGTTTGCTTCTGCACAAAAAACGAATGAAGAGTTTAGCAAAACTCCTATGACCTTTGAACAATTGATTAGTTCAATAAAAGATAAAGCTCTGATGGTATTTCAACCAGTATTACAAAAGATAAGTGAATTGACACAAAATCAAGAGTTTATGAACATGATACAAAATATTATGAGTGGGTTAACTTTTGTGGGCGATTTGGCATTAAGGATTGTTGGCGTATTAATAAATGCTGCAAGTGCAATTGTTGATAATTGGTCCTGGATTGCTCCTATGATTCTTCTAATTGCAGTTGCTTTTGGAATATGGAAGTTATCTGTTCTACTAAGTAGTTTTAGTATTAAAGAATTAACTGCTTCCTTGCTGGCATGCCCATTGGTATGGATTATTGGTATTATTATGGCTATTATAGCAGTCATCAAGATCGTAATAGATCACATAAATAAGGTTGGAGATAAGACATACACTGTAGCAGGCGTTATTTGCGGAATTTTAGGTGGAGTGGGAGCCTTTGTTTGGAACTTATTTTTGGGATTAGGAGATTTTATTCTTAGTTTTGTAAATCTCATTGCAAATGCATTTATAGGAGTTGCGAACTTTTTTGCTAATGTATTTAAGAACCCGATATCTTCCATTATCTATTTATTTCAAGGAATGGCTGACGGAGTATTAGGTATTCTGGAAGGTATTGCAAATGCGATTGATTTTGTCTTTGGTAGTAATTTTGGTGGAACAGTTGCTGGTTGGAGAAGTGGACTAAAAGACATGGCTGATGCAGCGGTTCAAAAATTAGCACCAGATGAAAAATATGAACAAAAAATTGATTATCTTAATTTATCCATGGAAAGCTTTGGCCTTACGAGAGCAGAATATTCAGATTGGTGGGATAAGGGGAATGAATTTGGTAATAAAATCAATGATCTCTTTAAAGGAAGCACGGGAGATGACAAGAGTTTCGATGATACTTGGGATGGAATTCTAAAAAATACAGATAAAATCGCTCATAATACGGAACTTCAACCAGATGATTTGTCCTATTTACTCGAACTTGCAGAGCGTGATGCAATCAACCGTTTCACAACAGCGGAAGTTAAAATTGATATGGGTGGTGTTTATAATACGGTATCAAGCAAACAGAATCTGGATGGAATCGTAGAGTATCTGACGGATAAGTTACGAGACGAACTTAATAATACTGCAAGAGCTTGTAACGCTTAAGGGGGGAGTTATGTATAAAGTGTTTTTAAGTGATATGCTATTGCCTGTCACACCATCAAAATTTGTTACAAAAATTAAGAATCAAAATAAAAGCATTCAATTATTGAATGAAGAAGAAATAAATCTTATAAAACCAGCCGGTCTATCGGAATTTAGCTTCTCTTTTCTTCTACCAAATGTAAGATATCCTTTTGCTTTGTATGATTCCGAATTTCATATGGCCAATTGGTATACAGAGAAGTTAAAAATCCTTAAAAACGGTAAATTTGCCTTTCCTTTTATCGTATCGAGAATGTCAAGTAAGGGCGTGTGGATGTTTCATACCGATACTATTGTTACATTAGAAGATTATAGCATCACAGAAGATTGCGATAATGGGGTAGATCTGATAGTAGATGTTACTTTAAAAAACTACCAGCCTTATGGTGTGGTCATTGTTCCCTTAAAAAATAAAGGGGAAGCAGTGAAGAAAAATGTACGTATGAAAAGCAAAACAATGCCATCAACATACACAGTTAAGCCTGGAGACACGTTATGGAAAATAGCAAAGGAATTATTAGGGGATGGTTCAAAATGCTATAATCTTGCGAAATTAAATAACATAAGTAATCCGAATCTTATCCGAGTTGGGCAGGTGCTACGAATCGAAAATGTGAGTACTTCCACGCAAAGTGCAACACGGAATGTATCCTTAGCAAATAAAAGTACT
Source organism: Lachnoclostridium phytofermentans ISDg (assembly GCF_000018685.1). Taxonomy (NCBI): domain Bacteria; kingdom Bacillati; phylum Bacillota; class Clostridia; order Lachnospirales; family Lachnospiraceae; genus Lachnoclostridium; species Lachnoclostridium phytofermentans. The sequence continues at coordinate 1,016,329 of NC_010001.1, forward strand.
AGTTATAACTCTGCATTATATAATGATGTGACTTTGTTAACTCGTCTTATAGGGTACAATAATGTACCGATTCCTGAAGCAAATGAGAAAGGACTGATGAAAGTTTCATCAATCAAAAAGCCTGCTATCATCACAAGACCCAATAGCTGTGTAAGATAAGTGGAGGTGATTTTATGCTTAGTTTAGCGATAGCAAATGGGGATTATCTATATTATCCATCGGTGCAAGGTGGTGTGACTTGGGATACAGAGCGAAAATCTTCCCCGGGAGTACTAAAATTTAATATTGTAAAAAGTCCTCTTATTAAAGTAGAAGAGGGAAATGCGGTTCTGTTTCGGGAAGATGATAAGGATATCTTTTTTGGTTTTATCTTTAGTCGTTCTGAAACAAAGGATGATTTAATTCAATTAACAGCCTATGATCAATTAAGATATCTAAAAAATAAAGATAGTTACGTTTATTCGAATTGGTCCACAGGGGAATTAGTCAAAAAAATAGCAAGAGATTTTTGCATGAACGTTGGTGAAATAGCCAATACGGGAGTGAAATTATCCCGAACCGAAAGTGATACAGAATTATTTGAAATGATCAATAACTCTCTTGCCGAGACAACACTTAAAACAGGAGAGCTTTTTGTTTTATATGATGATTTTGGTAAGCTTTGTTTAGAGAATAAAAATCTAATGCTCCTTGATGTTTTGATTGATGTTAATACAGCAGGAGATTATTCCTTTACAACGAGTATTGATGAAAATACGTATAATTCCATTAAATTAACGTGTGAAGATCAAGATTCAGGCAAACGTAGTGTCCATCTAAAAGACGATCTTGAGAACATAAAGAAGTGGGGTGTTTTACAGTTTACAGAAAATGTGAATAACAAAAATACGATGAAGGAACGAGCAGAAGGTCTGTTAAAGCTTTATAATACTCCTAAAAGAACTCTGCAGGTGAAGAACTGTTTTGGGGATAGCAGAGTAAGAGCGGGAACTAGTGTGGTAGTTCCCCTACTGGATGAAAATGGCGTTATAAGTCCACGGTTTATGATGGTTGAGAGTGCAAAGCATACGTATGCCAATGATGAACATTTTATGGATTTAAATTTAAGGGGAGGAATTATGAATGGGTGATTTAATACAAATCATTAAGCAGGCTGCGTTTGATGCGATTGAAGCGTCGAAACCAGCCTGTTTTTTGTATGGTGTCGTCATAGAAACAAAACCTTTAAATATTCAGATAGATCAGAAGTTAATCTTAACTTCTGATTTTTTGCTTTTACCAGAATACCTTACGAATCATGAAATCATATTAAAAAGCTCAGATGGTTTAAAGTCAAAGTTTCTTTTAGAGAACGGACTTAAAAAGGGGGAAAACGTAATTTTGTTACAGCAAAAAGGAGGACAACGATTTCTTGTACTCGATAGGATGGTGATATCATGATTCCGGAAATTGATATGTCGATTCAAAATGTAAAATTAACAAACCAACCAACAAAAACATACGCACTCGTTGGAGATAAGATTGTTGGGATGATCGATGATGTAGAAGCGATACGACAGGCAATTTATCTTACCCTTAGCGTGGAACGTTATGAATATCTCATTTATAGCTGGAGTTATGGAGTTGAATTGAAAGAACTGATTGGTAAGGATGTTGCATTTGCTTACCCGGAAATTAAAAGGCGTGTCGTAGAAGCCTTGATACAAGATGATAGGATTCTGGATGTTGATAATTTTACCTTTCAGAAAGAGAAAGAAGGCGTTTTAGTTGTTTTTACTGTCCACACCATATACGGAGATTTGTTAGAAGAAATGGGGGTGATGATTTAATGTATGAAGAAATGACCTATGAAACTATTTTAAGTAATGTTCTAGCAAAAGTACCAGCAGATATAGATAAAAGAGAAGGATCTATGATATATACAGCGTTAGCTCCAGCATGCATAGAATTAGCGCAGTTGTATCTTGAACTTGATTTAATCTTAAATGAAACATTTGCAGACACTGCATCAAGAGATTATTTAGTGCGTAGAGCATTGGAGAGAGGGATAAAGCCGAAAGAAGCTACTTATGCAGTTGTAAGGGGAGAATTTAATATAGATGTACCAATCGGGTCAAGATACAGCCTAGATAAATTCACTTATATTACGAAGAAGAAACTATCGGATGGTGTATATGAGCTGGAATGCGAGGTTTCTGGGAGTACGCCGAATGGTTCCATTGGTAAGTTAATACCGATTGAGTATATTGATGGCTTGGAAACCGCTATGATAACGGAAATTTTAATACCCGGTGAGGACGAGGAAGATACAGAAATATTTCGAAAGAGATACCTTGATAGTTTTGATGCACAAGCCTTCGGTGGAAACCGTACCGACTATAAGGAAAAGGTATTGAGATTATCCGGAGTAGGTGCGGTTAAGGTATATAGGGCGACGAATGTATCAGGAGAAGAAGCGGGTGGGAATGTTAAATTAACTATCTTGGATTCTTCCTTAAATAAGCCTAGTGGCGTTTTGGTAAATATGGTCCAGACAGCAGTTGACCCAACAAATAATTCTGGGGATGGAGAAGGGTTTGCCCCTCTATGGCATTTTGTACATGTAATTGGAGCAGAGGAAACAAAAATAGACATTACAACTTCAATCACTTATCAGGCAGGATATAAGTTTGAGGATCTAAAAAGTTACATTGAAGAAGTTATCGATGGATACTTTAAGAATTTAGTAAAGTCATGGCAGGAGAGTGACACTCTAGTTGTGAGAATCTCACAGATTGAGAGCGCAATACTTGGAATCACTGGAATCATTGATGTAAATAATACTTCTATCAATGGAGGTAAGGTTAACATCGAACTAAATCCAGACTCTATACCAGTAAGGGGGTCTTTTAATGAAAACTAATCTTATGGAGTACCTGCCAGGTGTATTTCAAGAAATCAGAGAATATAGAACAATTACTACGGTGCAGGATGCTGATCTTGATAGGGTTAAAACTGAGATCACAAATGTTCTAAAAAACCAGTATGTCAATGAACTGGACAGGAATGGGTGTAAACGCTATGAAAAAATCTTAGGTGTTAAACCAATGGATACCGATACGATCGAAGAGCGACGCTTTCGAATATTAACTCGAGTTAACGAACAGTTACCTTACACAATTCGAGGCGTCGGTAAAAGGCTCAGTGATTTATGTGGTGAAGATGGTTATATAATTCGTATGGATAAAGAAAAGTATATTCTTGAAGTGAAGGTTGCATTATCTGCAAAGAAAAACGTAGAAGCAGTTAAGAGTTTAATGGAAAGAATTACACCATGCAATTTAATTTTATCAGTTACTTTGTTATATAACACACATGAGATTGTAAGTGCTTTTACCCATGATGAACTATCAGCTTTTCTGCACAGCAGGATTAGAGAGGAGGAATTTTAATATAATGGCAACTTATACTTCAAAGTTAAATTTAAAAAAGCCGGATGCTACGGATTTTTATAATATTAAAGACTTTAATGAGAATATGGAGAAAATAGATGAGCATAAGCATACTACTGACTACGTGAATTCGATAGGTATGTTAACACCAGGGATAGTCAATGACCCAACATATCCTCTTAATTATCAAGGAGACTTACCAGATGGATACGCAAAAGATGTGGGATTACCAGCAAATATGTGGTGGCATATATCATATCAAAGACATAGTGTTAATGCTAGTGGATTTGGTCTTTTAATTGCATATCCACTAAACAATAGTAAAGAAAAACCACGCTATAGAACATCAGAAGCGGGGAAGGTATGGAATGAGTGGAAAGGGCTAAATGATGATGGTAATGCTGGTGCATTAGGTGGTTTACTTCCTACTGGTTTTGTACAGAACATAGGTAATGTACCATTAAATACATTAAAAGACTCTACCTATCAAACCAACTACCAAACTAATATTTCTAATGAAACAGCATTAGAGTTAGGTCTTAATGCTAACTGGTGGCATTTAACATATCAAAAACATGCCACAACTGGGTATGGACTACAAATTGTATACCCACTTAACAATGCTAACGAGATGCCTAGATATAGAACTTCAGTTGGTATTGCTTGGGATAAATGGAAAGTAGTAGGAGATGGTGGTAATTCTGATACTGTAGATGGTAAGCATGCCACTGATTTTGCTATGGTGGGCCACACGCATTCCTATTTGAAACAAGTTGATACTCGAAACGATAATAGCTCTCCTCAATGGTATATGACTAACTATAGCAATTCAAATATCGTTGAACTTAAAACTTGTTCAAAAATAGGGATCACATCTGGTTATACGTATTGTCAGGTGGAAACACATGTCCCATGGATAGATAGTAGTGGAGGTTTCCCTTTCCAGATAGCCACGAATACAGAAGGAACTTGGTTTAGAGGCGGTACAAGTAATGATACTTGGGGTATCTGGGTCATTGAAACCAGGATGACGGCTGGTACTACTGATATCACAGCAGGTACAACCACTTTAGGGAAAAATAAGTTATATGTTGTGTATGAATAGGTGGTGACAGCATGGCAAAAGGATTGTACATCGGCGACCCATCCATAGGGCTAGCCAAGAAAATAAAGAAGCTATACATCGGCGATCCATCTACTGGCGCAGCACGTAATGTAAAGAAAGTTTATATCGGTGACCAATCAACAGGAGTAGCAAGACTTGCATGGACAGCAGGCACAAGAGGAATGTTCCTTGTTAGTTTTAATACAGGTGGTATATTTAAAACAAATAACATTGAGAATCTATCCTCCTATGTTAAGGTAGACTTGCCAAATACTTATGCCTATACGATGATGGAGGGTGGAGATTACTACATTATTGACTGGCAAACAAGTACGTCTTGTGGTATCTATTATTCTACCGACTGTGTGGAATGGGTCTCAAAAGATTTAACTAATCTTATGTACTACAAACAGTGGCGTAAGTACTACTGGGATGGAGAATTTTATTTTACAGACTACAAGAACAGTAAACTAGTCTATCAGAAAACAAAAGACTTTGTAAACTTTACGCAGATAGATATGACCGCAGTACCTTATCACGACTGTACAATTGTTAATGACACTACTTTTGTAAAAATAACTACAACAATAACAGGAACATATCCTTATGACTATCGTAATTACTACCCTACTATCACATATGATAAGGGTAAGACCTGGACAATAGGAACGTTTCTAGGCAGTCATTACAATAGTGGTAGTTATTATGCATCTGGTAGTAGTATAAAATACTACCCAGAATGGGGTGGCTTACATGCTAATAAGACTTACGTTAGTTATGCTAGTAGTGATGGACAGTTTAAATGTACAGGAGAAAATCTATCAGCAACTTATAATGTTAATAACATTAGTGAAAAGAAATCTTTACTTGAATGGTCATCCTCAAATTATGTAGGAAGTAACTATAATGTTAGTTTAGGAGATTTACCTTTTAGATACCAAGAAACACTTACTGCATCAACATATGGAGAGAGTTGGGTTAGCAATGTACAGTTGCTACAACTTTATCCTTATAGTAACACTCCTCAATACAGTCTTGGAGATGCTGTTTCTTTCAGTTATCCTGCTGAACAAAACAATTGGTTATCTATAAAGTGCCTAGATAAGAATTGTTACTACTTACTTACAACAAAGAAGACAGGTAATAATCTGTACGCTTTTAATGTATATAAAGTCCCAATCGGATATACAGCTAGTTACAGATTTAGTGCTTTAATTAATGATACAACAGCAACAAAAAATTATTTAACACAAATAGTATACAAACCACTCACATAAGGAGGAGCTTTATGGCAGGCATTACAAGAACTATGGACATCTTAGTTGACTTTGCAGATACCATTTTATATATCGCAAAGGATATTACATGTACCGTACCAGAAGACGAACACGTACCAATCATCTGGCATGTATCAGAGTTTCTATCCGTACAAGATAATGGTTATCGAAAGTACACGGTAGATAAGAATACCAAAGTAGACACAGGAACATGGCGATACAATCCAGAGCAGGGCTTCTTCCCGAATCCAGATAGCTATACACCAATGGATACAGAAAAAGAAATCATGAATATTGTACGATGTCTAGCAGACATGCAAGTAGAAAAAGCAGAATCCGAGTTAGAGATTGATGGACGATTATCTTCAATCGAACTCGGTCTAGCATAGAAGGGAGAAAGACAATGAATACTTTTAATAACTGTATGATAGTAATCACAAATAAAAGAAGAACAAGGGAAGAGATGCTTGAACTCATGGATATCTATGTAATGAATAAAAGAATTACATCAAAGCAGTATCAGGAATTAGTAGATAAGATGGATGAGGTAGGATTAGAATAATAATCATTTGCATACATAGAGCGCTCAAGTGGGCGCTCTTCTTTGTATGCGGAAAGAGGAAGAATGGAGAAATTAAAAGTTTATGCAACACAAGGTATCTTTGCAACAGTAACTGCTGGTTTCACAGCTAAACTAGGCATCTTATGGTGGGTGCTTCTTATTTTTGTAATTTGTATGATCATAGATTTTCTATCTGGCATGGCTGCTTCAAAAAAAGAAAGCATTGAGTATCCGGATGATATAACAAAAGGATGGAACAGCAAGAAGGGGATGCTTGGAATCATCAAGAAATTTGGATACATTTTGATTGTTGGAGTTGCCATTATATTAGATTTTCTTATATATAAGACATCAGGATTTTTAGGTATTGATATGCCTACATCTACATTTTTTGGGTTGTTAATAACCGTATTATTTATATTAAATGAACTGCTTTCCATAACAGAGAATGCAGGGCGAATGGGAGCAAACATACCGCAATTCTTAGTTAATGCAATATCAGCACTTAAAGGTAAAGTGGAGAATAAGGGGGGTAAAAATGAATAATAAAACTAATCAAGGTTTAGTAGAATACGCATTAAAGCAGGTCGGTATTAAGTATGTAATGGGTACAAACTGTAGAGTGTTAACCACTTCGAGGTTACAATCACTTATTAATACTAATCCTGCTAATTGGTTTACAGCAGAGCGTATCAAAGAATGTAATAAGTGGATAGGACAAGTTACAACAGATTGTCATGGTTTGATTGAGGGATATATAAACGATAATAACCTTAATGGTGTAGTTGAAGCAGGAGAAGGAACTTATGATACGACTTCAGACAATGCATTTAATAAGGCGATCGTAAAAGGTGCAATCTCAACTATAGATAAAGACTTGGTAGGTCTGTGTGTGCGCTATACAGGACATGTTGGTGTTTATATTGGTGACGGTAAAGTGGTAGAAGCTCGTGGTTTTAACTACGGTGTATGTATCACTAACTTAAAAGATAGACCATGGACGCACTGGTACGAACATCCGGAGATTAATTACAATAAGACCAAGAGAGTTTTACTGTTGACAACTCCATATATGCGTGGTGATGATGTTAAAAAGTTACAGCAACTTATAGGTGTAAATGTTGATAGTATCTATGGACCAGTTACAGATAAAAAGGTGAAAGAGATACTAGGAATACTTGGGATATAAGCTTTTTGATATAGCATATCCAAGTCTCCCATCCTCTTAATAGAGGGGAGAATATCTATAAATAAGGCCTTATTAAAAAGATAGCACCTATAATAATGATAAAAAATGAAAGTATGACAAAGAATCAAAAGATTCTAGCAGCGCTGCTTGTTTCTTTAAGGATATCTTCATTCAACTCTAATTGTTCTAATTGCAAAGCTAATACTACTAATTGATGCTCCTCCATTTCTTTAAAACGGGAATACACATTTGATTGTTCATCACAATAAGATTTTAAATAGACAGGAATTGAAAAATATTCTTCTCTGCTACAAGGGTAGTATCTAATTAACTCTTTTCTAGACAGTGATTCATAAAGTTCTCCATACATGCTCTTTCTCCTTTTCATGTTCCATATTTTGGTTATATAGTACCATTTTAGATAATTTTCAGCAATACGAATGTAATATAAAAGTACCTGGTTACTAAAGCACTTACACTAAAAAATCTAAATTCTAATGTCTTCCTTCTATATCATATAACTTGTAATTTTCTAACATCCTCTACCACCACCGCCGCTACATTTATTGTCATCATATTATTCCTAAGTCAAACAATAAAAACAGGAGCAAGTGCGATTTTGGAAGGCTATTAAGGACCATGAGCTAAGGTTCTAGCACATTAGTAGCACTTTCATTCCACTATAATAGGGCTACGATGAGGAACCTTATTCCTATAACTAAACTATAACTTATGAAAGTTTCAAATAGTTTTAAGGAGCATTATTTTCCAAAGAAACTGTTTGAAAACAGTATGAAATTAATGTAATATACTAGTATTATTAGCACTAATTATCATTCCAGATACATGTAGGAGGGATTCATATGTTTGTAGAGTTAGATGGATTATTTGGCTGGCTTCTAGTCTTTGCTTTTGCTGGTACTATAATGAATTATTGTTTGAAATTTGTGAATAAGTGTTTTGGTAAAAAGATATCTGCTTATCCCAAGGGTAAGAAGATAATGAAAGTTTTGATGACAATATTTATACGTAATCACAAATATTTTGGTTTTGCTACGGTTGTGTTCTTACTTGCACATTTTATAGCCCAGTTTGCTAAGTTTGGAATCAACGTAACCGGATGTATTGCTGCTATTATGATGATTTTGCAGGTATTGTTAGGTGTTTATGCAAACGTAAAGAAGAAGCCAAGAAAAGGAGCATGGTTAATTACTCATCGTGTGATAGCTGTTTTAATTATTCTTGGGATTTCAATTCATCTAATTATTCCCAATGCATTAATGTAGTGGCAGGGAAGGAAAATAAAAATCAGCTATCTGATTCAATAGATGTTTCAAAATTACAATCATTCACATTGGATGAACTGTCAAAATACAATGACGAAAATGTTAGAACTCATGTCAGACATCAATGAAAGCCCCCCTTTTGTTAGATCTATATGATTAACAAAAGAGGGGCTATATTTAACTAACAATCTATTTATTTTTTCTTACTCTTCTCTCAATATAAGAAAGAATACCATAAAGCGCAGTTGCAATAATACATAAAATCACAATACTCATAATAACCCAGTCTAGTTTAAAAACCTGAGATCCGTAGACAATAAGATATCCCAAACCAGCCTTCGCTGCAAGAAATTCTCCTATGATAACACCAACCAGAGACAGACCGATATTGACTTTCATACAGCTAATAATAGAAGGAAGGTTACCTGGAAGGACTACTTTAAATAAGACATCTTTTTTGGTACCACCCAAGGTATAAATGAGTTTGTATTTATCTTGTTCTGTTGAATTAAAGTTGGTATATAAGGTTATAATCGTGCCAAAGACTGCGACTGTTACCGCCGCTACTATAATTGTCTTCATATTATTCCCGAGCCAAACAATAAAGACTGGTGCAAGAGCTGACTTCGGAAGGCTATTAAGAACCACAAGATAAGGTTCTAGTACCTTTGCAACACTTTCATTCCACCATAATAAGACAGCGACGAGGAGCCCGATTCCTATAACTAAACCAAAACTTATGAAGGTTTCAAAAAGTGTAATACCGATATGGTAAAAAACAGTTCCGTCTTTTGCCATTGTAGCGAAGCACTTTACAACTCTGGAAGGGCTACTGAATATAAATGAATTTAGCCATCCAACCCTTGTGGAAAGTTCCCACAAAATTAAAAAGGACAAAAATATAATCCATTGCGCGATACGAATTTTTGTTACTCTCTTTTGATATCGTTTCAGATACGCTTGATGGATTGCAGAAGCGGATAAATAATCCTCTTTTTTAATACGATGCATCATTGGGACGTCAACTCCTTCCATATTAAATTAAAATAGGTACTGAATTCAGGAGCTAAACGCTTTTGCAGAGGAGATTCATCCTTCGAGGTTAAGTTGATCTCAAATTCCTTTTTTATGGAAGCTGGTCGATTCGAAAGTACAATTACCCTATCTGCTGTACTGATTGCCTCCGCTATATCATGAGTGATTAGTACAGCAGTTTTATTTTCTTTGCGGATAATCTTACAAATATCATCTGAAACTTCAAGTCGTGTTTGATAGTCTAGCGCTGAAAATGGTTCATCTAATAACAGGATATCTGGTTGTAAAAGTAGTGTACGGATCAACGCTGCACGCTGTCTCATTCCACCAGATAATTCTGTTGGCTTTGAATCAATAAATGAGATTAGCCCATAAGTCTCTAGCAAATGATTAATAATTACCATGCTTTGGTCTGAGTATTTATGTTGAACCTCCAGACCAAGTGCGACATTTCGCAATGTGCTTCTCCAATCCAGAAGATGGTCTTTTTGCAACATATAACCAATATTTAAGCCTGAACTTTTGGTGTCCTTCCCTTTAATATAGATACTTCCTGCATCAGGTTTTATTAATCCAGCAATTAGAGATAGTAAAGTTGATTTACCACATCCGCTGGGCCCAACAATAGCTAGAAATTGTCCCTCTGAAACATGGAAGCTGACATCCTTCAATGCAGTAGTCTCTCCAGCTAAGGTGTGATACGAGTAGCTTAAATGATCTACATGGAGAAATTCATTAGTAGTAGTATTTGATTCCATGATTGGCCTCCATAATAATGCTATAATGTATTATATGTGGTAAGTACTTGGTCGGCGATAAATTTTGACCTATTATTCTCCCTAAATTAAGATAATTCATCATACAAATAGTCGTAATCAATTACATTATGTAAATAACCTCCATTACAATCATGTCGAAAATGTAATGGCAGTGTTAAGATTAGGAGAGTGCGGGAGGATTCTTATATTAATCTCGATCCTTTTATTAGTAATTTGAGTATAAGAAAGTCTTAAAAATACAGAAACCAGTAGAATGGGTTGTATTATATTTACAAATTGAAGTGTTAAATAAATAACGTGAAAGATTGCTTAAAATAGGCTTGACAATACTTTAGTGCGGTAATACAATAATAAAGCAACAATGCAAAACAATATTGCATTATCACAAGAAAAAATAAACGAAATTTGCCAGATAATTTTAAAATTCGATAATGTAAATAACGAAGCTTCTTATTAATAATTGAGCAATATAAAATAATGTAATTTTTTGTAGATAAAATTATGTCATTAAAAATAAAAATGATTAATAAGCTTGTTCATAAAGTAAAATATATTTGCAATATTTTAAATTCATAAAAATAAGACCAAATAAAATTCATAAAAATTAAACCAAATTAGATTCATAAAAATAAAACCAAATTGAATTCATGAAAATAAACCAAACTGAATACATAAAAATCGAATCGAAATCATTAATATAAAATCAAATTAAAACTTTTAATTATGATTAAATATAGATAAGTAAATCAAAAGAGAATCAAAGTTAAATCAAAACCAAAGCAATAATAAAAAAATCGAAATATTAATGCTTTGCGAGGTAAATAATAAATGGAAAGGAGGATTCCGATCAAAAGTTACTAAGAAGAAAAGAAAAATAAATGTTTAAAATTAATGTTTATTTGATTGGAAAAACATTAACAGTTTAAGCATATAAGAATGGTCGGGATAGCAAAAGAAATTAAACTCAGTAGCGACAAATTATTGACTTTTATATCCAGTACTGCTATAATTTGGTATGCTTTAACAAAATTTACATAATAAATCTGCGAAGAAGCATTCCTATATTTGGTATGGGTTGGTTTCTATTTTTTTATTCGGAGGTTTTGGTTAATCTTGGGAGGAAACTATGTACAAATTGAAAAAGGGATTTATGATATTGCTTTTGGCCACATCAACTATGTTACTTGGTGGCTGTAGTATAGGAACTAGTTCTCTGTTTATACATCCGGCAGAACAGGGGTATGAGTACGAAGTTACATACGATACATTGGGTGGAAACATCAATCAAGTAGATAAACGTGTTGTATACTATGCAGGAAATTCTTTATTGTTTGAGCCAAATGGAACAGCTGGTATGCTTGTGCAACCTAAATTTGGTGAAAAGTCATTGGTTGGTTGGTATACAAAATATACAACAGAAGAAAGTAAGGATGGAACTATCTATCATTATAATGAAGAAGATTTATGGGATTTTTCATTGGACCGAGTTTCTGATGAAAATACCAGCGATAAAAAAATAACGTTATATGCTAGATGGGCTGATAATCCATCCATTAACTTTTTAGATGCTGCAAATCCTGAGGGAGACATCTTATTAAAATGGACGATTAATGTTGGCAATGAATTAAAACGCCCTACTTCCACAGAACCAAAGAAAAACGGATTTACCTTAATTGATTATTATAAGGATCCGGAATGTACTGAAAAATATGTATTTGATAAAGTGATTGAAGAGGGTGATATTGATTACTCGAATGGTGGTAAAGCTCAAATAAATATTTATTGTAAGTTTATTGAAGGTGAAATAATTCGAGTTAAAACAGTAAATCAACTGAAGGCAATCGCTGATAAGCCAGATGGACAATATATATTAGCAAATGATATTGATTTATCCACAGAAACATGGACACCAATTGAAACTTTTAGCGGTGTATTGGACGGTAACGGATACTCCATTAAAAATTTAAACTTAAATGTTAAAAATCGCGCTTCTGGTATTACTGCGAAAAATGCGGATGAAGTATCATACGGATTATTTTCGAAGTTAGATGGTGCAAAGATAAAAGACCTAACAATTAAGGATGTGAATATTGTTATTGATAAATCTTCCAATGTTAAACTTTGTGTTGGTGCATTAGCAGGACGTACTAAGAAAACAACAATAGAAAATTGTACCTTTGATGGAATAACGATATCATCAGATGGTATGTGTAGCATTAATATAGTCGCATCCAGTTATGTTGCCGGTGATTATTCAACCAAGATAAACAATTGTATATTCAACAACATCAATACGAATAAATTAACAACTTCTGGGAACTTAGAAGTTATAGAGCAAAAATAATGAACAGTTAAGCTATTTCTTAATCGAAGGTTTGCTTGACAACAAAAAAATAAGGACCATTATATTCATTGGTAATTTAGTCGCATGACTATAATTATAATAAAGAAAACGGAGGAAAATTATGAAGAAAACAAAGAAATTGGTAGCGTTACTTCTTTGCATGACTATGATTCTTTCTTTAGCAGCTTGTAGTAAGAAGGAAAAAGATGTAAATAAGGATATTACACCAACTGTAGCTCCTACTTCAGCTGCTGGCGGTGAAAAAGAGGAAGAAAAACCAGTGATACCGGATGTTCCAGCTGGTAGAAGAGATGCATCCACACCTCGTTCTGCTGCAAACGAGAAAAATCCGTTGGTTATTAGTACTTTAACACTGGATGGAAAATTTACACCATTCTTCGGTACGAGTGAACCAGATCGTCTTATCTATGAAAAAACTCAAATTACGTTAATTGCAAACAACGAGACAGCTGAGCCAGTTGCAGGTGTTGATGTACCAACTGCTGCATGGGATTTTAAGATGACGACAAACGATGATCAATCAAAATCTACCTATAAATTCTGGATTAAGAATGGTGTTCAATTTAGTGATGGCCATGTTTTAACTGTAGATGATGTATTATTTAACTTATATGTATTATTAGATCCTAAATATGATGGTTCCTCAACTTTATATTCAATGCATATTGAGGGATTAAAAGCTTATCAAACTCAGATTTTAGATGAGAGTTCAGCAGATGCAAAACTTGCGGAGTTCGCTGAGGCAGCAAAGAAGAAAGTTGACGCCGCACTTGCTGGTAATGGTGAGGCAGCAGTTACTGATAAATTATGGGAACTTGTAAAAGAAAGTGTGACAGCTGATAGTAATGTATTAATGAGTAAGCAATATGTTCCAGAAGATTTTGGTTTAGTTGGACCAGAAGATTTCTTAACATCAGCACCTCAATCCATCATTCTTTATTATACAGCAAGCTGTATTGGTAGAGATTTAATTACATACAAAGATGGTGCTTTTGTTATTGATGCGGCTACAGGTTTAACAGTAGATAAAATGAGTACTTATACAGAGCAAGATTATATTGATGCTTCCATGAAGTGTATCAAAGAAACGATAAATGCTGCTGAATTTGATGAAGCATTTGATTATACAACAGTGGATGATGCTAAGGCATTCTTCGCAGGAGAAGAAAAATCTGCATATCTTGAAGCAAACAAAGGTACTGTTAAGAGTATTAGCGGTATCACAAAGGGTAAGGAAGTTTGCTCTGATGGAGTAGAACGTGAAACTTTAACAGTAGTATTAAATGGTGTTGACCCTAAGGCAATCTGGAACTTTACTTTTGAAGTTGCACCTATGCATTACTATGCAGGGCAGGCAAGACATGATAAAGCAAATGGCGTTGATTATTTTGGTGTTGATTTTTCCAGCGCAGCATTTATGTTAGAATTAAAAGAATTTAATGGTTTACCGATGGGTGCTGGTGCTTATAAGATGACAGATGCTAATAACTCAGAAAATCCAACTGCCGATAAGTTTTATGATAATGGTATTTGTTATTTTGTAGCAAATGATAACTTTTTGTTAGGTGCTCCAAAGGTTAAATATTTAAGATACAAAACAATTAATGCTGGCTCTGAACTAGACTCTGTATTGACTGGCGATGTTCACTATTCAGATCCAAAGGCTAGTGCAACTACGATTAATAAGATCACTTCAGATTCTTCTTATTCACATATGAACTATGTGTTAGTTGATAACTTAGGTTATGGTTATATCGGTATTAATGCACAGCTTGTACCTGACCTTAATGTAAGACGCGCACTTATGTCTGCTATGGATACTGCACTTACCTTAGGAGCTTACCCAGGAGGCTTAGCGCAAGTTATTCATAGACCAATGAGTCAGGTGTCATGGGCATATCCTGAAGGATGTACGGCAATGTACCCATTCGATGAAACAGGTGCAGCTTCTAAGGCGTTCTTCTTAAAAGCAGGTTATAAAGAGACAGCAGATGGTAAATTATTAGCACCAGACGGAAGTAAGCCATCCTTTAAATTTACACTTCCTTCAAGTGCAGATGATCACCCAGCTGGTCAGGTATTCTTAAAGACACAAGAAGTACTTGAGAAGATCGGTGTTGAAGTAATTATTGATATTGATCAAAATCTTTTAAGTAAATTAAACGAGGGTATTATTTCTGTTTGGGCAGCAGCTTGGCAAGCAACAATAGATCCTGATATGTTCCAGGTATACTGTTCCGATCCTTCTAAAAATCAAGCTACTTCTCCAAAGTCTTCAGGACTTTATTATAAATTTGAAAATGGTTCTGATGAAGAAAAAGCAATTCTTGTACGTTTAAATGAATTAATTGAGCAGGGACGTTCTACTCTTAACGTAGATGAAAGAAAACCAATTTATTCAGAGGCACTTGATAAGGCTATGGAAATGGCAGTTGAATTACCAACCTATCAGAGAAAGAATATGTATGTTTATAACAAGAGTGTAATTGATCCAAGTAGTTTAACTCCAGCAGATAAGACAACACCTTACAGATCACCAATTTACGCTATCTGGGATGTTAGCTTACTTGACAACTAGTTTAAAACATTAAAGTTATACAAGTAGAGAAACTCTACAATAAAACAATTCTTTTGAAAGATTATGGAAAGGGGGCGTTAGCTTTCGCCCCCTTTCTACAATGTGGGGTAAAAACATGTTAAAATATTTTTTAAAAAGACTTGCAATTTCTATAATCATTCTATTTGGGGTATCAATTATTATTTACTTTATCGTTCGAATGATGCCAGCTGATTATATTGACCAGCATACCGCTGCGCAGGTTGCTCAAGGTCAGCTAACATTAGAAGATGTACAAAGAATGAAGGAGTTGTATGGTATAGGAGACAATTCCATAGGTGGTATAATAAAAAGTTACGGACAGTGGATAACCAAGGCACTTCGTGGTGATTTTGGTGTGTCCTTTGTTTATGGACGTCCGGTTCATCAAGTGATCGCAAAATATATGTGGATTTCATTTGGTATATCGCTAGCAGCGATGATATTAAATATATTAATTTCGATACCGCTTGGTATCGTAGCGGCAACGAAGCAATATGGTGCAGCTGACTATATAGTTACAGTATTGGCAATGATAGGTATTTCACTGCCATCCTTTTTCTTAGGTGCATTATTGTTACGTGTATTCTCTATAGGTCTTGGATGGTTTCCATTACAGGGACTGTCTGATGCGACACAAATAATAACAGGTTTTAAACAAGTTCTTGATAAACTTCATCATTTAGTACTTCCAATGACGACCCTTGTTATCTTGAACATTGGTGGTTTGATGCGTTATACAAGAACCAACATGTTAGAAGTATTGAATTCTGATTATATCCGTACTGCAAGGGCAAAAGGATTGTCTGAGAAGTCGGTTATTTATAAACATGCATTTCGTAACACTTTAATACCTATTGTAACCATGCTAGGTGGAAGTCTTCCAGGTTTATTTGGTGGTGCATTGTTAACAGAAACGGTATTTGCAATTCCTGGTATTGGCTCTACTTCTTATAAGGCAATGTTACAAGGTGATATTCCATTTGTTATGGGATATATGATGTTTATAGCTGTATTAACTGTACTAGGTACCATTTTTGCGGATATATCGTATGCAATTGTGGACCCTCGTGTGAAACTGCAATAAGGAGGTCTGAAGATGAGTGAAGAAAATAATACAAATGTTCAGGCTATTGAGTTAGAGCATGAGAGCTTGAGCGATAGCGTACGCGCGCTGTCTCCAACACGTTTAGTTATGAAACGTTTTTTTAGAAGTCGTTTGTCTGTAGTAGGCTTAGTTATCATCGTATTTTTATTTTTATTTAGTTATTTGGGACCGTTGTTTATTCCATATGGAGAAACACAAGTGTTTCCGATTCCCACCGAGGTGAAAGTTACTTCTTCTGAATCATTTACAGGAGCAGATGGTGAAAAATATACATTCTATGATGTATCCACAGGTTATGATAATTATAAGGCAGCGCCATCTAAGGATCACTGGCTAGGAACAGATACGAATGGAATGGATGTATTAGTTCGTTTAATGTATGGAGGAAGAATTTCGTTAACAATTAGCTTCTTAGTTATATTCTTAGAATCATTTATAGGAATTGTATTTGGCGGAATTTCTGGGTACTTTGGTGGAAAGATTGATATGCTTATCATGCGTTTGGTGGATATCTTAAATAGTATACCTACCTTACCGGTATTAATCGTATTATCGTCAGTATTAAAAGCGATACCAGTCTCAATTGTACCTGTGGGTAGTCGTATTTATTATCTGATGGCATTTCTTACTTTAATTGGATGGGCGGGTACAGCACGTTTGGTAAGAGGACAGATTTTATCGTTACGTGAACAAGAGTATATGGTTGCTGCTGAAGCAACTGGTATCTCTGCTAAAGCTAAAATATTTAGACACTTAGTTCCTAATGTTATGCCTCAATTAATTGTACAGATGACGTTAGGACTTGGAGCTATTATCTTATATGAGTCAACGTTATCTTATTTAGGTCTTGGAGTACAGATACCGAAATCAGCATGGGGAACAATGATTTCTTTCGCAGATCCGTCGAAGGGACAAAGTATATTACAATATTATCCAAATCTTTGGGTTACACCTGGTGTTTTAATCGTACTTGCAGTATTAGGATTTAACTTTGTTGGTGATGGATTGCGTGATGCAATTGATCCTAAGATGAAGAGATAGGGGGATAATGCTATGGCGAAAGCAAAGAAAGATAACGGGCATTATATTTCCCGTCAAGAAGAAAGAGCTATTACAAAATATAATCGTAAAACAACAAAGGAATTTGAAGCTAAGAAGCGCAAAAAAAATGTAAGTGAAGATACTTATATGGCAACAATGAAAGATTCTAAAAATATTGTTGAGTTTGATGACTTACATACCTATTTCTTTACGGATGCAGGTACTGTGAAAGCAGTAGATGGTGTAACATTCAGTATCCCTGCTAATAGTACAGTTGGTGTAGTTGGAGAGTCTGGATGTGGGAAAAGTGTAACAAGTTTATCTTTGATGCAGTTAGTACAAGCGCCTCAGGGACAGATTGTCAGCGGTTCTATTCGTTATAATGATGGGGAAAAGTGCTATGATATAGCGAAGATGCCAATTGATGCGATGAGAAAAATACGTGGTAAAGATATTGCAATGATTTTTCAGGAGCCAATGACAAGCTTAAATCCAGTTTTTACGGTTGGTTACCAGCTAGATGAAGTTACGACACTTCATAATCCGGGTGCAACGAAAGAAGCTGCAAAAAAGAAATCAATTGAAATGCTAAAGCAAGTTGGAATTGCTCGACCAGAAGGAGTTTATGATAATTATCCACATGAATTATCAGGTGGTATGCGACAACGTGTTATGATAGCGATGGCACTTGTTTGTAACCCTAAATTAATTATTGCAGATGAGCCAACAACCGCACTAGATGTTACGATTCAAGCACAAATACTAGACTTACTACGTTCCGTGCGTGAAAAAATAAATGGTAGTATTATGTTAATTACACATGATCTTGGTGTTGTAGCAGAAATGGCGGATTTTGTTGTCGTAATGTATGCAGGTAGAATAATTGAGATGGGAACTGCAAAGGAGATATTCCTCACACCAAAGCATCCCTATACGGTTGGCTTAATGAAGAGTAAACCAGTAGTAAATAAAAAAGTGGATCGCTTATACAGTATTCCAGGTCAGGTTCCAAATCCAATTAATATGCCTCAAACTTGTTATTTTAAAGATCGTTGCGACCGTTGTCATACAGCATGTGAAGGCCCATACCCAAGCGTAAGAAAATTTAGTGATACGCATCTAGTGTCATGTTATTTATATAATGATACGAAGCATCAAGAGAATGAAAGTACGGAGGTGGTAAAGGATGAGTGAGATATGCTTATCAGTTCAACATCTTAAAAAATATTTTACCATCGGAACAGATTTATTCGGTCATCCTACACAATATTTAAAAGCAGTGGATGACGTATCTTTTGATATCCCTCAAGGAACTACAATGGGATTGGTTGGCGAATCTGGCTGCGGAAAAACAACGATCGGAAGAACTATTTTACGTCTTCATGAATTAACAGATGGAAAAGTTTTATTTAATGGTCAAGATTTAGCGAAGTTATCAAAGAGAAAACTTAGAAATTTAAGACCGCAAATCCAAATAATATTTCAAGATCCTTACTCTTCCTTAAGCCCAAGACTTACCGTAGGATCCATTATTGGTGAAGCAGTCAGTGCACATAACATAGTCCCAAAAAGTGCTTTAAAAGAATATGTATTACGAGTAATGAAAGATTGCGGATTACAGCCTCATTACTATGAACGCTACCCACACGAATTCTCAGGTGGCCAAAGACAAAGAATTTGTATCGCACGAGCAATTGCACTACGTCCTAGATTTATTGTTTGTGACGAGCCTGTATCTGCACTTGATGTTTCCATACAAGCACAGATTATAAACTTATTAAAAGACCTTCAAGATAAATATGATTATACTTATTTATTTATTTCACATGACTTATCTGTAGTTGAACATATTTCGGATGCCGTTGGTGTTATGTATCTTGGTAATATGGTAGAGTATGGTGCAAATGAGGATATCTTTAATAACCCGCTTCATCCATATACGAAAGCACTCTTTAGTGCGGTACCTATGCCAGATCCAACTGTTAAGATGAAACGTGTTATATTACAAGGAGATTTACCATCTCCAGCCAATCCTCCAAAGGGATGTAAGTTCTGTACTCGTTGTCCGGAATGTATGGAAATTTGTAAGACACAAGCTCCAGAATTTAAGGAAATAACAGAAGGGCATAAAGTTGCTTGTCATTTATATAAATAATGATAGAACATTATTATTCATGATAAAGAAAAGTTCGTAAAGCGCGCTTTTCACTGTCGATAATAGAATTAAAAATAAGTACTGCAAAGCGTAAGCTTAACAGTACTTATTTTTGTAGCTTTAATAATGTGTGAACTTATTTTTTTTAGCTTTAATAATGTGTGGGCTTATTCTTTTTAGCTTTAATAATAGGTGGCCTTATTTTTTTATAGAATTAATAATAGGTGGCCTTTTTAGTATAGTTACAATTGAGAATAAGCTGCAGCAATCCAAAACAACTAAAAAAGGTTAATTAGTAGACATATGGCGTAATCTAAAGTAAAATAGAGATAAATTTAATTCTACCTATTATAATAGAAGAAAGGGTGTTCTTAATGAGCGATTTTAAGAAGGTTGGACAAATCATCGAACGCAACAAAGTGGAGAATGAAAAAGATAGCAAAGATGTTACGAAAAAGAAACCGGCCTTTGTGGATGATGGTAGGTCCATTACCGATATGAATGTAGAAGGATTTTCATGGTATATGCCTAAAAAATATTCCACTGAACGTCAAAAACTAGCTGATTTAAAATTAACTAGAAAAGAAAGAGTCGCAATGATATTTGGGGCATTACAAGCGATTTTACCGGTTGCTATCACAATGTTTATATTATTATTTGGCGCCTTCTTACTTATGGCACTTTGGTTAAAATAATTTAAGAATGATTGATACATAGTATTCTAGTAATGAAATACAGACTACGAAAGTGCTTCCATGGCGGTGCACTTTTTTTATGTCCCTTCGTGATGGAACATTTATTTGTGAGCCTCTGCCATACTCAAATAAGTAAATCTATAACACACACGGGGAGTGGGAAGCTATTACCATAAATCTCCTATGTTAATTAATTAAAATAAAGAGTAGATTATAGTGTGTATGCCAATAAATTTAAAATGTATGTCATGCCACTAAATTAAAAAGCATCTATAGTTTATTATATGTATGCCAATAAATTATATTAAGTATGACTATAAGTTATTATAATAGGAAGATTTAAAATCACAAATTTTATATAAAGGATGAATTTTGATGAAAAAAAGAGCATATGTAAATGATTATGATATCAACACAGAAGTTACGAAAGAAGGAAATAAATATAAAGAAAAGAAGAATATAACCTACCACGGTAAATATTATCGTATCCAAATGGATGATGATAAAATCAAAAAAGCAAAATGGATCAATGTTGTCTTTGGTATCGTTTTTTTTCTACTGTTTACTTTTCTAGGCTTTTTAAATAATGATAGTTCACGAATTTTTTATGTTGTTTTACCTTATGTAATATTGTTTCTTCCGATATTCTACACAAATATGGGGACAATAAAATTACTGAATATTTCAGGTGATATGACAACTAAGGAATATGAATTTACGATTCAAAGAATGAGAAAAACTACATTATCCATGTTGATTCTCGCCATCGCCTGTTCTATAGGTGAGATTTTATATTTAGTACGGAATAAAATTACAGATTTTACGTCTAAGGACTATGTTTTCCTAAGTGGTATTTTGGTAATTGCTGCTCTAACACTACTATTCATGCAACATCAAAAAACGATTAACAAAAATATAAAAGAAATAGAATAAAATTCTGTGAAAAATGGATATAAAAAAAGGATAAAAATGTCATATAATGATGATTTAACGTGGTAAAGTACACAAATATTGTAAATTATTCCATAATAAGAGATATTTATGAGTTTTTATCGCATTGACAAAAGTAGTTAATCATGTTAACATTCTCAATATTCTAGGACATAATTTTATGACCCGAAAAAAGGAGAGAGAGACTATGAGAAAAAACAAGTTTAAAAAAGCATTGTCTGTTTTTCTTGTTTTATCCATGTGTGTTGCTTTAGCAGCTTGTGGAAAGAAAAATAGTGGCAATCAGTCAGGGGAGAACCCGAGTGAAGGAAATAATTCAGGTAATTCTAGTGATAAACCTTTAGTAGTTGGTTCCTTACAATTTAGTGAAAAATTTAGTCCATTTTTTGCTACTACTGGTTACGATAGGGAAATCGCTGACTTAACACAAGTTCAGATGTTAACTACAGATAGAACTGGTGGTTTAATTTTAAATTCAATTGAAGGTGAGACTGTTCCTTACAATGGTACAGATTATCTTTATACAGGTATAAGTGATATTGCAGTAAGCCGTGATGAGGCTGCTGATACCACTACTTATAATATTAAGATTCGTGATGACATTAAGTTCAGCGATGGCAAGGTAATGGACGCTGATGATATTATCTTCTCTTATTATGTATTATCTGATACTAGTTATGATGGAAGTTCTACATTATACTCTACACCAATTGTTGGTATGTTAAATTACCGTAAGAACAATTCTAATGCAGAGAGCACTGTAGTAACTGAGGATGAAATTGCTAAAGAGCTTGCTTCTTTAAGTGATGCATCAAAAGAAGCAATCAACAAAGAAATAATTGCTCCAACATTAACTTCAGAACTTGACTGGGTTAAAGGTCTCTATGGCAAAGATTCATACAAAGAGTACACAGAAAAATACCCAGTAACAAAAGATTTATTTGCTCACTTCTATAGTGTAGATGAGAATTATGATGCTTCTAAGGTAGAAGACGAAGCTAAAGTTTTAGAAGAAATTACAGCAGCTTACGGTGCTAATTATCAAGCACTTGGCGAAGCATATGCAGGAGATGAAACTTACTTTGCTGACCAGGTTAAGGAAGTTGTATCTAATGTATTATTAGAAGAGAAACTTTCAAAAGGCGGAGATGAGGTTCCTAATATTGCTGGTATTAAGAAAATCAGCCAGACTGAGGTAGAAGTTACAACCAATGGTTTTGACGCTTCTGCTATCTACAACATTTGTGGTATTACTATTTCTCCAATGCACTACTATGGTGATGAGGCTCAGTATGATTATGATAATAATAACTTTGGTTTTACTAGAGGTGATTTATCTATTGTAAAAGCAAAGACTACAAAGCCTTTGGGAGCAGGTCCTTATAAATTCGTAAAGTATGAAAACAAAGTTGTTTACCTTGAAGCAAATGAATTTTACTACAAGGGTGAACCTAAGACAAAGTACCTTCAGTATAAAGAAACAACAGAAGCTGATAAGATTTCTGGTGTTGGTACAGGTACAATTGATATTGCAGATCCATCCGGTAGCGTATCTGCTTTCGATGAAATTGCAAACTACAATTCAAACAAAGAATTATCCGGTGATAAGATTATTACAAGTACTGTAGATAATCTTGGTTATGGATACATCGGTTTTAACGCCGATGCTATTAAAGTTGGTAATGATCCAGCTTCTGAAGAATCTAAGAATTTAAGAAAAGCGATTGCTACTATATTAGCAGTATACCGTGATGTAGCTATTGATAGTTACTATGGTGAAGTTGCTAGCGTTATTAACTACCCTATCTCTAATACATCTTGGGCAGCACCACAGAAATCTGATGAGGATTACAAAGTTGCTTACTCACAGGGAGTAGATGGTAACGATATCTATACTGCAGATATGACAGCTGACCAGAAATACGAAGCAGCAACAAAGGCTGCAATAGAATTTTTCAAGGCAGCAGGATATACTTTTGATGATGCAACAGGTAAGTTTACAAAGGCTCCAGAGGGTGCTAAATTAGAGTATGAAATTTTAATTGGTGGAGATGGTAAAGGTGATCACCCATCCTTCGCGATTCTTGCTAAGGCAAAGGAAACTCTTGCTACAATCGGTATCACATTAACAATTAATGATCCATCTGATTCTAATGTAATGTGGGATAAAATAGAGGCTGGAACTCAAGAAATGTTTGTAGCAGCTTGGAGTGCAACAATAGATCCAGATATGTACCAGACTAAGTACAGTACAAACATTGTCGGTAAAGGTGGTTCTGATTCTAATCACTATCATATTGCTGATCCTCAGTTAGACCAGTTAATTATGGATGCTAGAAAGAGTGCTGACCAAGCTTACAGAAAAGCGACATATAAGACTTGTCTTGACATTATGCTTGATTGGGGTGTCGAAGTTCCTGTATACCAGAGACAGAACTGTATTATATTTGCTAAAGATCGTGTAAACACTGATACAGTTACTCCTGATATCACAACCTTCTGGAAGTGGACTAACGATATTGAAAAGATTGAAATGAAATAAGGCTCTTTTATTCACGTAAAGTGAAGAGCTTACTAATTCAACTTGTTTTGTATTCGGACAAAGGTCAAATTTGTACACATTCGTCTTCAGACGTAAAACGTCGTAGACGTTTGATAAGTTGTGCAGTTTGGCCTTTGTCTAAAATAAGCTATCCACTTCTTTTTCGTTAAGTTGGAGAAGATATGGATAACTGAATATAGTACAATTTCAAAGTGTTGGTTAAGTTACAGGTGAGCAAAACATAAAAGTAGATAGTGAGAGGTTTATTATGTGGAAATATATTGTGAAAAGAGTTTTAACTAGTGTAGTGATCTTATTCTTTGTATCAATGATCATTTATACAATCATCCGCTGCATTCCAACTTCCTTTATCGAAACACTAGCGAGAGAAAAAGCCTCTCTTCCAGGAGCTAAAAGCTATACTGAATGGTTAGATCAATTAAAAGCTACGTATGGTATGGATAGTGGAATTATTCAAGGTTTCTTTCAATGGTTAGCATCCGCAGTTCGCGGTGAATTCGGTGATTCTTGGTATTTTAATATACCAGTAACTGAGAAGTTTGCCAATGTTATTTGGGACTCCTTTTATCTTGGAGTAGTTTCTTTTGTTTTGCAGATTGTTATTGCAATACCACTTGGTATTCTTTCTGCAAGAAAACAGTATAGTAGAACAGATTATGCAATCACTGTATTTGCATTAATTGGTATCTCTTTACCAGGATTTTTCTTTGCAACAATTCTTAAATTAATCTTTTCTATTCACCTTGGTTGGTTTGATTTATATGGAAAAGTTGGTCGTTATTACGGCCAGTTAGATGCATGGGGAAAATTCCTCGATGTCGCGGCTCATTTTGTATTGCCGATTGCTACATTGACAATTATTAGTGTTGGTAGCTTGATGCGTTATACAAGAACCAATATGTTAGAAGTACTAAATTCGGATTTTATCCGAACAGCGAGAGCTAAGGGTCTTTCTGAAAGTACAGTAATCAATAAGCATGCATTTAGAAATACACTGATACCAATTGTAACAATCATTGGTGGAACACTTCCTGGATTATTTGCAGGTGCTATGATTACTGAAACATTGTTCCAGATTCCGGGTATCGGTTATACCTCTTATTTGGCCATGACAAGTGGTGATATTCCATTTTTCATGTTTTACATGACATTTATGGCAGCTTTAACATTGATGGGTAACTTAATATCTGATATTTTATACGCAGTGGTAGATCCTCGTGTACGTGTTGGATGATAGTAAAAACAGTTATAAAATAAGAATAAAGATGAGTCAGATTAATTCTTACTTGTCATCAATGAAAGGCAGAGGGAGCACTTATGGAGAATAAAAATGAAAATAACAAGCAGAATCAAAGCAATGCTTCTCTTGTTCAAAATAATCAGCCTGCCCAAAATGAGAAAACTATGAATCAATCGGTAGAGAGAAAGATGGCACTCGATGATGATCAAAGAGTAAAAGTTCTATCTCCTTCCATGTTAGTATTTAAAAGATTTATTCGTAATAAACTTGCAATTATTGGTTCATTTATCATTGTTGGTATGTTTTTATTTGCATTCGTAGGCGGAATTGTAAGCCCATATAACGAAAGTCAGGTATTTATGGGATACGAAGCTATGTCAAAAGACTACGCTAGTGTTACTAGAAATAAAGAATTTCGTTATACAACAGTAGATGGGAAAAACTTTCCATCCGCTGTGAAGGCAGAAGTAATCCTTGCAGTAAATTCAGGTAAAAGTGAATTTACTTCTATGGGAAACGTATATGCATTAACAAAAGAAGGGGAGAATCTTTACAGAATTTCTCTTATGGATAAGTATGCAACTGCCACAATTATCCGTGGTACTGCAGATATTAGTGTTGTAGATGGAAAAACATTATCAGAAGCAGTTAAGAATGGTTTTTTAGCAGCAATTGAAGCAAAAGAAACTAGTTTTACTGTGGATGGTGTTACCTATCAGATTTCCAATCAAGGAAAAGAGTACTCCTTAGGCGTACTTGATGATGTTGCATTAGCGTCTCATAAGATTTTAGATGCTTATAACGCAGCTACAAAATTAAGCTTAGAATTTAAACTTCAAGCGGAAAAAGCTTTTATTGAGGGAAAAAATAGCTTTGAAGTGGAAGGCGTAACTTATTATATTGATTCAGAAGGAAGTTCTGCAACAATATATTATAATGAAAATGGTAATCAAGTAAACTATGCTCAGCTTTCTGATTTTGTTGTAGCTCCAATAGGAAGTGACGTTTTCCTTGACGTTGAATTTAAGTCATTAGTTCAACAAGCAATCAACGATGGTGAAACATCAGTTACTCAGACAGATGCAGAAGGCAATGAAGTAGTATATAAAATCGAGCGTAAAAACGAACAGTATACAGTGAAAGCAGACACTGAAACTCAGTTAATTCAGATTTATCAAAGTCCAAGTAAGTCACACTGGTTGGGTACCGATGGAAATGGTATGGATATCATGACTCGTTTAATGTATGGTGGTCGTATCTCCTTAATGATTGGATTTATTGTAGTTATAATTCAGACATTCCTTGGAGTAGTCTTAGGTGGTATAGCAGGTTACTTTGGTAAGTGGGTGGATAACCTAATCATGCGTATCGTAGATATCTTTTATTGTATTCCATCACTACCACTAATTATTATTCTAGGCTCTATCATGGATTCATTAAAAGTAAATCCACAGGTTCGTATTTATTTCTTAATGATTATTATGGGATTACTCGGATGGCCTGGTGTAGCACGTATGGTACGTGGTCAGATTCTTTCTCTTCGTGAACAAGAATTTATGACAGCTACCGAAGCGATGGGTATTTCGATTCCAAGAAGAATTTTCCGTCACTTAATACCTAATGTAATTCCACAGTTAATCGTTATGGCAACGATGGGTCTTGGTGGCATTATCTTAACAGAATCTTCTTTAAGTTTCTTAGGTATTGGAGTTAAGTTCCCATTTGCTTCTTGGGGTAACATTATTAGTGCAGTATCCAATGTTCATGTTATGACAAATTACTGGTTTGTTTGGATTCCAGCTGGTTTCTGTATTCTCTTAACCGTATTGGCATTTAACTTTATTGGTGATGGTTTACGTGATGCGTTTGATCCTAAGATGAAAAGGTAGGTGAAGCATATGTCAAAAGAGAAGAAAAGTGCAAAAAAAGCAAATTATATTTCAGGTAAAGAATCAAGAAAGATTTCTAGTGAAAATAGAAAGATTACAAAAGAATTTGAAAAGAAACGTAATCGTAGAAATATACCAAAGGAAGAGTATATGACTCAGATGAAAGACAGCAATAATGTTGTCGAATTTGATAATCTTCATACTTATTTCTTTACAGATATTGGAACTGTAAAATCAGTAAATGGTGTATCTTTTGATATACCAACTGGTAAGACAGTAGGTGTCGTTGGAGAATCTGGTTGTGGAAAAAGTGTAACAAGTCTTTCTCTAATGCAATTAGTACAACGACCACAGGGACAGATAGTTGACGGTGCAATTCGTTTTAATACAGGAAAAGATGTATATGATATTGCAAAAACTCCAAACGCTGAGATGCGTAAGTTAAGAGGAAATCAGATTTCAATGATTTTCCAGGAGCCAATGACTAGCTTAAACCCAGTATTTCGTATCGGACCTCAGATTGATGAAGTAATAGAACTTCATAATAAGAGTATGAGCAAAAATGAAGTACAAACTCGTTCCGTAGACATGTTAAAGCTTGTTGGTATTGCAAATGCAGAGGGTGTATATAAGATGTATCCTCATGAACTATCTGGTGGTATGAGACAGAGAGTTATGATTGCAATGGCACTCGCTTGTAATCCGAGATTAATTATTGCGGATGAACCAACAACAGCCTTAGACGTAACAATACAAGCACAGATTCTTGATATTTTACGTAACCTCAAGAATAAGATTAACAGCTCTATTATGCTTATTACCCATGACTTAGGTGTAATTGCTGAGATGGCAGACTACGTTGTTGTAATGTATGCCGGTAGAGTTATTGAAAAAGGTACGGTTGCTGAAATTTTCGATAATCCTAGCCATCCTTATACCATTGGTTTAATGAATTCGAAACCAGTAGTAAATAAGGTGGTGGATCGTTTATACAGTATACCTGGTAAAGTGCCTAATCCAGTTAATATGCCAAACTACTGCTACTTTAAAGATCGTTGTGATCGTTGTGTTGCAGCATGTGATGGTGCATATCCAGGGGAAGTAAAGTTATCAGATTCTCACGTTGTATCCTGTTATCGCTATTCCGAAAACAAAGGAGGGGAGGCATAATATGGACAAACAATCTAATAAAAATACAGTAAATCAAGGAAAAGGCAATGAAGATTATATCCTTGAGGTACGTGATTTAAAAAAATATTATCCAATTAAATCGAGTGTACTAGGCGGATCTAAAAATTATGTAAAAGCAGTGGATGGTGTAAGCTTTAACATTAAGCGTGGTACTACGATGGGACTTGTAGGTGAGTCTGGTTGTGGTAAGACAACAATTGGACGTACCATTTTAAAACTTCATGAAAAATCTGGTGGAGAGGTTATCTTTAATGGACAAGACGTACACAAGCTTTCTAAGAAAGCATTACGTGCACTTCGTCCAAAGATGCAAATTATCTTCCAGGATCCTTATTCTTCTTTATCTCCGAGATTACCAGTTGGTGAAATTATCGGTGAGGCTGTAAGACAGCATAAAATTGTACCAAAGGAAGAATTAAACTCCTACGTTGATAAAATTATGGAATCTTGTGGTTTACAAAGTTTCCATGCAGACCGTTATCCACATGAGTTCTCTGGAGGACAAAGACAAAGAATCTGTATTGCAAGAACGCTTGCTCTAAATCCTGATTTTGTTGTCTGTGATGAACCGGTATCTGCTCTTGACGTTTCCATTCAGGCACAGATTATAAATCTTCTTAAGGATCTTCAGAAGGAATATAATTTAACTTATCTTTTTATTAGCCATGACTTATCTGTTGTTGAGCATATTTCCGATACAATCGGTGTTATGTATCTTGGTACCATGGTTGAGTACGGTGATAAGGTGGACATCTTTAAGGAACCACTACATCCGTATACAAAAGCGTTATTTAGTGCGATTCCTATGCCAGATCCTCACGCTAAGAAGAATCGAATTATCCTTCAGGGAAGCATACCTTCTCCTGCAAATCCTCCTTCAGGATGTAAGTTCCATACTCGTTGTAGTCATTGTATGGATATTTGTAAGAAGGAAGTACCACAGCCAAATGATGTTGGAAATGGTCATATAGTTCGTTGTCATCTCTATAATTCAAAATAAGTTAAGATAAGAAATACTATAATTCTTTATATTAATAAAGAGCCAGTACAAGTAAGAGTAAATAAAAAACTTATTTGTACTGGTTTTTTGTTAATCTTATTATTTATGCCAAGGAAGAGTTTGTGTGTGGCTTTTTCTTGTATTACTTTTATTACATGTTTTAGTAAATTAAAGAGAATACTAAAGTTAATGAAATAACTCTTATTTTCATGTATAATCAATAAGTAGGAACGAAGAATGGTAATAATGTGAAAATCAAATTTTTTCACGTAGAGAATTGTAATTGACTGTGCAGATATTGTGCCTGCGTGCCAAATTCGCAGGCATTGGAATGGAGATTACTATGAGTAAGAAAGAAGAAATGGGAGATGGGATTAATAATTCCGGACAAAATGAGTTTTCAATCTCAATGCCAGAAAAGGTAGGCTTAGATAATTTAAATACAAACGAAGTTTTTTTCTCGCAGAACTTTGATATTGTGGACGAATCAAATATTGCAGATAGACCTTATTATATGGATGGAGTTCCTAATGTTGGAGCCACAACAGGCGTTTCTCCTGATATCTTAGATAGGGATGTTAAGAAAGAAATAGGGGACGGACGAGCTTATGATGAGTTCACGGCTGCTAAAGAAGAAGTTTCATTTACACAAGGTGAATTAGTTGATGATGGCAGAAAACTAGCTGACATGAATATTGAGGGATTACCTTGGTATCAAAAAGAGTTAGAAGAAGAGGAACTAAGAAGACGTCAAAATGTACCTGAGCTGAATGGTCGAGAGACACGTAGAGTTATATTTAGTTCCTTGTTTGCAGCACTACTTGTTGCAGGTGTATTTATCGGTGCTTTAGCATTATTTTTATTATTTTGTATTCATGTTTGGTTTTAATAAAGAAATATATAGTTAGGAAAGAAAATTTACTATTTAAGTAATAAGAATCGAGCTTCCCATCGAGTTCATCGAGAAAAAGTACGATTCGGGAATGTTTCATTTCTATGAATAAGGATGCTCTCTATTAGATGAATGGTTAGCTGTTTATCTAAAAGAGAGCATTTTTAATTAATTACTTGTTATAAACCTATTCCTTCCGGTTATTGACCTATTTCTTTTAGAGAGCTTATTGCGTCATTAAGACGATCGATCCAATCCAAACGTATCCCCTAACCTCATTTTAGTTTTTTTTTGAGAAATATCCTCTTTTTATTTGCACAAAAAAAGAAGTTAGTAACAGAATATTATAAAAATACTGGAAGAGAATATGTTGCATTCTCTTGGAGATAATGATATAATAAATACCGAACATAAGTTCGAAAAAATAAATTTCCTTGAGAGGTTTTTATGATTGTACAGGAATCGATGACAATAGAACAGAAGCTAACTATACTTTCAGACGCTGCTAAGTACGACGTTGCATGTACCTCTAGTGGAGTCGCTCGTGATGGAAAAGATGGTAGCATTGGAAATACAGCAGCAAGTGGTATTTGTCATGCTTTTTCAGCGGATGGAAGATGTATTAGTTTATTAAAAGTTCTATTTACAAACGAATGTATCTACGATTGCAAGTATTGTATAAATCGTGTATCAAATGATGTTCCGAGAACAACATTTACGCCCGAAGAGGTGTGTAGCCTTACGATGGAGTTCTATCGAAGAAATTATATAGAGGGATTATTTTTAAGCTCTGGTATTATAAAAACACCAAACTATACAATGGAACTCATAGGTAGAACTCTTAAGATGCTTCGTACAGAATATCATTTTAATGGTTACATTCATTGTAAAGCAATTCCTGGAGCTGATACAGAGCTTATTGAAACAATAGGCTGGTACGCTGACCGTATGAGTGTAAACCTTGAACTTCCAACTGCAGATGGATTAAAATTATTAGCTCCACATAAGAACCGAAAGAATATACTCAATCCAATCCGCCAGATACAGGCTGGTATCGAAGAAAGTAGAGAAAATTTCGGTATGATGGGCGGTAACAAAGGTGCTTATTGGCATACGAGAAGAAAGGTTGAACAGAAATCGATTACTCAGAAAAGAGAAGAGGATGCTTTACTTCATATTGGACATAAAGACCAGATACGGCAAGTGATAGAGAGTAAATCAGACAAAGGCGTTGGTTTTTCAAATCGTATTCTTACTGGATGGGAGGAAGAAAAAGACTCTAAAATCCTAACTCCAAATCATCGAATTTATCATGGTAACCAAGAGATATCAAGTACTATAGAATCACCTTCCGTAATTGCAAAACCTCAAGGACTTACTATGTGGAATCAATTTGGTGGAAATCGTGGCTTTGTACCAGCAGGTCAGAGTACACAGATGATCATTGGAGCAACCGGGGAGACTGATTATGAGATTGTTAATGTAACAGAAGCCTTATATCAAAAGTTTGACTTAAAGAGAGTTTTTTTCTCTGCATTTATACGTGTGAATGAGGATAGTACTTTACCAGTATTGCCAGGGGGACCTCCATTATTAAGAGAACACCGCTTATATCAAGCAGATTGGTTATTGCGGTATTATGGGTTTGAAGCGACGGAGCTTTTAACAAAGGAGAGGCCTAATTTTAATGTATTTTTTGATCCGAAGTGCAACTGGGCGATAGGACATTTAGAACAGTTCCCGGTAGAAGTCAATACCGCAGATTACTACACATTGCTTAGAGTTCCTGGCATTGGTCCTAAGTCAGCAGGGCGTATCGTAAAGGCACGACAGATGTCAAAGCTTAGATTTGAAGATTTAAAAAAGATTGGTGTTGTATTAAAACGAGCACTTTACTTTATTACCTGCAGTGGGCAGATGATGTATCCAACTAAGATAGAAGAGAATTATATCACCAATCAGATGCTTCAATTAGACGAGAAGTTACCAAGCCACATCACGAATGGTGGAATTACTTATCAACAACTATCGTTGTTTGACGATTCTCTGATGCTTAGTAATAGCTAAAGAAAGCAGGGTGGAAATTTTAATTTTAAGTGATTGTGCTTCAAATTCCCATAAATAGAAACTTTTTGAGGGATGTACTTACCCTACGGGTTAAACAAAGCGAATCGTATTCACACCTTGGTTTGACATTTAGAGTGCCTAGATGTCGAAGCTACTTTGTTTAATTAAATTTAATGCGTCGGAATAGAGGTTAACATGAAGGAAAAACGTATTTATCAATGTGAAGATAGTTTAGAAGGAATCTTTTCCGCTGTCTATATAGCATGGGCATCAAGATATGGACATGATAATATAGAACTAGAAGTATTAGGTATGGAAGAAGAATATAATTTAAAGCTGTTTTCAGAATATATCATTGTAGAAAATAATCCAGAGAATGCTTCTAAAGTGGCCGATTCAATTAAGAAAAAGATTTCACCCCATGCTTATCAGATGGTAGCTAGGGCTGCATTAAGTAACGATAAGAGAAAAGCTAATGCAATATATCATTTCTTAGTACGTGGATTTGCATTTGGTGCCAAAGTAGAAGATCATCTATCCGATTCATATGTTCAAATTATTTTTGAACTAAATCGCTATGTAGGAAATGATGCTCACTTATATACTGGATTTGTTCGATTTATCGAACTTGAAAATGGTATATTATTTTCTAAAATAGAACCAAAGAATAATGTACTAGAAATAATAACGCCTCACTTTGCGGATCGACTCGCTCAGGAAAACTTTATGATTTTGGATGTGAAACGGAAAATAGCTACCGTTCACAAAAGTGATTCTACCTGGGTTTTAACTGCTATTTCAGATGAGGAATTAGCCACATTACTTTCTGTTACGGAAAGAAAAGAAAAGTATGAAAGGCTTTGGAAAACCTTTTTTGATAGTATTGCAATTAAAGAGCGTGAAAATAAAACATGTCAAAGAAACCATGTTGCGATGCACTATCGTAAGTATATGACGGAATTTATAGATGATGTGGAACATGAAAATGAACCTTTAAGGGATAATTTAGATAAAATAGGAAAGATAAATTATGAATAGAGAACGTGGGCCTTATTCTAATATTATTGATAAGAATAAGTTAAAAAAAGAAGAATTTAATACAAATTGGTCTAGTATTTTATTTGAAAAGAATGCATATCAATCTTTTTTAGATTATTTATGTAGTTTAAAAGACCAAAAATATAAGGATTTTGCGAATAAATTAATTCCTCAAGTAAATAATATGATAGGGATTCGTCTTCCTATCTTACAGGAAATTGCAAAGCAAATTGCCAAAGGAGATTATGAGGGGTTTTTATCCCATAGTAATGTTCAGTACTTTGAAGAAGTTATGGTTCATGGATATGTAATTGGAAAATTAAGCAATATTCCAATAGAGGATATACAAGAATTTATCAGCTACCATGTACCTAAATTAGATAATTGGTCCACTTGTGATTCTTTTTGTTCCTCTTTAAAAATTACAAAAAAGCATCCAAAAGAGGTGTTTGATTTTATTTTGCCATATGCTCATTCTAACAATTCCTATGAGATAAGATTTTTTATTGTTATGTGCCTAAATTACTACATAAATGAAGAATATGTAAGTATAGTAGATGAAACCTTACAGTCGATTATCAGCGATGAATATTATGTTAATATGGCAATTTGCTGGGCTTATACTACAATGTTTTATAAAGATTCAAATCGAGTGCTACAGTTCTTAAATAAATTAAAAAAACAATTAGAAACAGAGCAAAATAGTAGAAATCGTTTTATTTTACAAAAAACAATTTCAAAAATATGTGATTCAAGGAAGATAACGGCTGAAGAGAAAACCATTGTTCGTTCTTATCATGTATAAACCTTTCGTAGCGTGGAATACTAAGCAAGTAAAGAAATATTACTTGATAGGAGGAGACTCATGAAGAAGAAATTGTATATCTTAATGGCCGTTGCTATGTTAAGTATGTTCGCGATGACTGCTTGTTCAAGGACTGATGGTGTTGGTAATAAGACTACAGTTACACCTGCACCTACTACAACAACACCAGGAACTGGAACTGGTAATGGAACAGGTACAACAGTACCTACAACTACAGCGCCTACAACAGCACCAACAACTATGCCAACTACAATGCCAACAACTGTACCAACAACACATCCAACGAAAACACCATAAATGCATTAATTTATATAAAAAGTCTGTTTTAGTATAACTGAAACAGACTTTTTATTTTTTTATTCTATATTTGGATTCTCAATGACATATAAATCACAATTTCTACCTTTATGATAAATTTCTGCTTCTAAGTTCATACCAACATGCATTGCAACCTTTGTAGAACGAGAATTCTTTTTGTCAATGACAGCAACAATGCGAGGAATATGAAGTTCATAGAAAGCATATTCTAAGACACTTTTTGTACATTCCAATGCGTATCCGTAACCCCAATGGTCTATATTAAGTAAATATCCAAGTTCAATTTCAAAGCGGCCATTAATTTCAGAATTCTGAATTCCACAACGGCCGATTAATTCACTTGTTTCTCTACTAAAGATACCCCAGAATCCATAACCATAAAAATTATAAACATTTTTGATATATGCTTTATGTTTTTCGATTTCTTCTTGTAGATAATCATCGATATCATCAACAAATTCTCGGACTTCC
The DNA here is from genome assembly GCF_000018685.1 of Lachnoclostridium phytofermentans ISDg. Lineage (NCBI taxonomy): Bacteria > Bacillati > Bacillota > Clostridia > Lachnospirales > Lachnospiraceae > Lachnoclostridium > Lachnoclostridium phytofermentans. The sequence goes on from NC_010001.1 coordinate 1,051,399, forward strand.
GGTTGCTGATAGATATGATACATAGAGACGATATCATCAACACTTAATTCACGAATGATAAGACGTTCTGTTGTTGCAATTGTAACAGGTTCTCCATGAGAACGTAGATATACATTATTTAAAAATGAAAATGTAATCTCTTCAAAACCCTCTACAATTATATCTGCACCACTTAGATCTTGATTCCCGGAATTCTCATTATAATAACCTACACAAGTCATTCCTGCTGCTTTGGCCGCAGTAACACCATTATACGAATCCTCTATTACCAAACATTCATCTGGTGAAACACCAAGCAAACTAGCAGCTTTTAAAAAGATATCCGGAGCTGGTTTCGAGTGTTTTAAGTCCATTCCGGAAACATAATCATGAAAATAGGAGGTAAGGTTTAAATCTATTGCAGTTCGTTCAATCTGTTCCATTGGTGAGGAACTTGCTATAGCTAATTTAATTGGATGTTTTGAAAGATTTTTAATTAAATCAACTACATAAGGAACTGCAGGATAACTTTCTTCTAACTCAAGCTGATTTAGAACTTCTTGTTTTGTTCGAATTACTTCTTCTGAAGTATTCGGTAGGTTAAAATCTTTAACTAGTACATCTACCATATAGCGATCTGTATTTCCGATAAATTGGTAACAATATTCTTTTGATAAATCCAGACCAAACAGCTTCATAGCCTTCTGGAACGCCTTACAATGTAAAGGTTCACTATCTATAATAACTCCATCCATGTCAAACAATATCGCTTTTAACATTGAGATAACTCCAATCTTTTTAAATTATACATAGCTTACCATTTTTCATGGTTCTTTGCAAGTTGTTGGGGAATCATATCACTATGATAGGATATTGAGTAAAAATACTATGGAGTAAAAATACTATGGAGTAAAAATACTATGAATTACAAAGACTATGGATAAATAAGGAGTGATTTGATATAATATAAAAAATTCAGAAAATAAGTGAATAGGGAAGGGAGCTATAAATATGCCATTTATTAATTCTAAAGTGAGCGTGAAATTAACAAAACAACAAGAGGAAACACTAAAGCAAAAGCTTGGTAAGGCGATTGAGCTTATCCCAGGGAAAAGTGAAACATGGTTGATGGTGGGGTTTGAGGATGAATACTCACTATATTTTAAAGGGCAAGCGTATGAAAAAATTGCCTTTGTTGAGGTTGAAATATTTGGAAAGGCAGATAGAGCAGCATATGATAAATTAACTGCCGCTATCTGCGAAATTTATGATGAAGTATTACAGATTCCTTCTGATAAAGTTTATGTTACCTATCAGGAAGTGCAACATTGGGGATGGAATGGAATGAATTTTTAAAGTAATTATGAATTTCGATTTAGTAGCTTTTCAAAATACAATCCAGCAAGGAACCAGGCGGGCAGATAATCAAAACGAATAACTCCTTTAAAGTTAAGTTTGGCCTTGCTGTAGTCCCATGGACAAGCTTTTATTTTCTTTAACAAGGTGCCAGTAAGATACTCCATAGAAATAATTCCTAACGCATAGATGGAACCACGACAAAATGCACAACGTTTTTTTATTACTTTGCTTACAGGAGAAATTAAGGCAGCAAGCCCATAGATCGGAAACATCCAAATGGAAGTATGGCAGGATAAGGTTTTGTCTTTCCGTTCAATTGAGCTAAGACCTGTCCAAAAGCACTCCATACACCAACCACTAAGGCCACATAAGATAAAGTTAGTAAAAAAATTCTTTTTCATAAAAATTTGCCTCCGTTCTGCTTGCTCCTCTGATGCTAATATCAACTCATTGGCAATAGAAAGTAATAGTAAAAGAAAGTAATAGTAAAAGAAAGTAATTGTAAAAGAAAGTAATTGTAAAAGAAAGATGTTTAAAATTTAGATTCCATTAAAGAAATAATAGAAGTAAGTTATTTTACACATATGAATTACTTTTCTATAGTATCTGTAAAACCTATGGAAGGTATGCACAGTTTATCGGTATACCTAAGTTTTCAATACTGTTCTGAAGGTGTACTCCTATTATAAAAAATAGAAGAATTCATTGTGTATTCAAGTATTTGATTCATATTAACAGATTAATTATAAGGAGATATTAAGTGGAAATTGAGCGTAAATTTAAAATCAGCAAGCTTCCTGCTAACTTAGAACAATATAAGAAAAAGGAAATCATACAGGGTTACCTATGTACACAACCTGTAGTACGAATTCGTAAAAGTAATGAGAACTACATTTTAACTTATAAAAATAAATCAAACTTTAATCAAGAGCATGCAGTTATAAGCGAAGAAATCGAGTTACCATTAACGAAAGAAGCATTCGAGCATTTACTCTCTAAGGTGGACTTCGGTGTTATTGAAAAAACGAGATACTTGATTCCACTTTCACAAGACCATACCGCTGAACTAGATGTGTTTCATGGAAGATTAAGTGGACTTATGTTTGTAGAAGTTGAGTTTTCAAGTGAAAAAGATGCAATAGATTTTATTAAACCAGATTGGTTTGAGGAAGACGTTTCGAAAGATAAACGATATCGTAATTCTTACTTAATATCAGTATCAAGTCTTGAAGAACTTCATTTAGACAGTGAGGAATGATGTAATAATAAGGGATGAAGGGGTAATAAGTAATAAGGGTAGTTTGCTATTTCTATAGAAAGAGTAAATAGTTTGTAAGAATTTGACACTTTAATCAGATAGCACTTAAAAGTTTTATCACTTTAACAAAGAAAATTATTGACAATTCTTAATTTATTATCATATAATATTTCATAAGCAAAAACAATGGGGTAGTTGTGGTTCATAACTATACCCATTTTTATTTTGCCCTTTTGTAGTATTGGATAACAGAAAATGTGTTGTTTGGATACAATATGTTAGAGGGCTGTTTTAGATTAGAAAGTAAAGGAGAGAACAGACATGGGATATGTTGATGAGATAATAGAAAGAGCGATTGCAAAAAATCCGGGAGAACCAGAGTTTATTCAAGCGGTAAAGGAGGTTCTTACCTCCTTGAGACCAGTAGTGGATGCGAATGAGGATTTGTATAGAAAAGAGGCACTTTTAGAACGATTAATTGAGCCAGACAGACAATTTAAGTTTAGAGTACCATGGGTTGATGATAAAGGTCAGGTACAGGTTAATGTCGGATATCGTGTTCAGTTTAACAATTCTATCGGACCTTACAAGGGCGGCTTACGTTTACACCCATCTGTAAATATTGGCATTATCAAATTCTTAGGATTTGAGCAAATCTTCAAAAACTCCTTAACTAGCTTACCTATCGGTGGTGGTAAGGGAGGTTCTGATTTTGATCCTAAGGGCAAATCGGATCGTGAAGTAATGGCATTTTGTCAAAGTTTTATGACGGAGCTTTGTAAATATATCGGAGCAGACGTTGACGTTCCAGCGGGTGATATTGGTACAGGAGCAAGGGAAATCGGCTATATGTACGGTCAATATAAGAGAATTCGTGGTATGTACGAAGGTGTATTAACAGGAAAAGGTCTATCCTATGGTGGTTCTTTAGTTCGTACTGAAGCGACAGGATATGGTTTATTATATTTAACAGATGAGATGCTTAAGTGTAATGGTATCGATATTGCTGGTAAAACAGTTTGTATTTCTGGTTCTGGTAATGTTGCGATCTATGCTACGCAAAAAGCGCAACAGTTAGGCGCTAAGGTAGTTACGTTAAGTGATTCTACAGGTTGGGTTTATGACCCAGACGGAATTGATTTAGATGCAATAAAGGAAATCAAAGAAGTGAAACGTGCTCGTTTAACTGAGTACAGAAACTACAGACCAAACAGCGAATACTATGAAGGTAGAGGTGTATGGACTGTGAAATGTGATATTGCACTTCCTTGCGCTACACAAAACGAGTTATCGTTAGAAGATGCTAAAGTACTTGTTGCGAATGGATGCAAAGCAGTTGCAGAAGGTGCTAATATGCCTACAACGTTAGAAGCTACAGAGTATTTACAGGAAAATGGCGTTTTATTTGCTCCAGGTAAGGCCGCAAATGCAGGTGGTGTTGCTACCTCAGCACTCGAAATGAGCCAGAATTCTGAAAGACTTAGCTGGAGTTTTGAAGAAGTAGATGCTAAATTAAAGAGTATTATGGTTAATATCTTCCACAACATGGATGATGCATCGAAACGTTATGGTTTTGAAGGAAACTATGTTGTTGGAGCCAACATCGCCGGTTTTGAAAAGGTTGCATCGGCTATGATTGCACAAGGAGTCTGCTAATAAAGTTGAGTATAGGGTAATATGTTCATTTAGAGAAGCGTAAACTTATAAAACAATGAAAATGGAGAAGCCGTCCACCTGGTTATCTAGGTGAACAGCTTCCCTTTCTATCTAATCAATATTTTTCAATTAATCAATATCTTTTTCAATTAATCATATGTTTTTCAATTTATCATGTATCTTTTCAATCGATCTAACATACTTTCACCATCTAACCATATGTCTTTTTCTATCTACTTATATATTTACGCCTCCTGATTACCCTTCTTACCTCTGCTAATACGCTTAATAAAACAAACAATTCCTAGTAAAGTAGGTAAAACATATTGAAAAATAAGATTAAGAGGCAT